>NZ_JBDPLT010000039.1:0-74976 GCF_039871775.1 Plantactinospora sp. B5E13 | reverse complement strand
GATAGGGTTACGGCGGTTATGGCGGAAGGGAAACGCCCGGTTACATTCCGAACCCGGTAGCTAAGCCTTCCAGCGCCGATGGTACTGCACTCGTGAGGGTGTGGGAGAGTAGGACACCGCCGGACATTCTTTCAGTTGTGGGGCCGACCCTTTGCGGGTCGGCCCCACAACTGTTTTCACCGGTCAACTGCCCAGCGCCCGGATCTCCAATCCCGCCGGAGTACCGTCGGCCGACCGGATCCCACGGTGTCCCCGGCCGACCGGCGTCGGATGACGAACCCGGCCGGCGTCGGATGAACCGGCGCCGAATCAGCCGCCCAGGCTCGCCGCCGCGGACGCGATCGCCGAGGCGAAGTAGCTCACCTGGGTGTAGACACCGGGATAGTTGGCCCGGGCGCAGCCGTACCCCCAGCTGACGATGCCGACCTGGACCAGGCCGCTGCCGCCCTGCCGGAACATCGGGCCACCCGAGTCGCCCTGGCAGGTGTCGACGCCACCGGACATGTACCCGGCGCAGATCTCCTCGGCGGCGATGACGTCACCGTCGTACGAGTTGGGTCCGTTGCAGACCGAGTCGCTGACGAACGGCACCGACGCCTTCATCATGTACCGCTGCTGGGCGCCACCCTCCCGGGTCGCACCCCAGCCGGCGACGGTGAAGGTGCCGCTGTCGTACGCGGTGCTGGTCGCGATCGGCAGGGTGCTGAGCCCGGAGACCGGGCTGGCCAGCCGGATCAGCGCCCAGTCGTCGCCGTTGCCGTTGTAGCCCGGCGCCCGGTAGACGTAGTTCGACCGGACCTGGATCCGGCTCGACGACTGCAGGTCGACCGTGCCGAGTGTGGCGGTGATGCTGGTGTTGTTGCCGGTACGGCCGACGCAGTGCGCGGCGGTGAGCACCAGACGCGGGCTGTACAGCGACCCGCCGCAGCCCATCGAGAGCCGCACCATGAACGGGAACTCGCCTTCCGCGGCCCGGGTTCCGCCGACGACAAACGGGGTGACGTCGTGCTGGGGTGCGGCGGTGGCCGGTGCGGCCAGGGTGACGCCGCCGAGGGTCACCGCGGCGAGCGCGGTGGCGGCGAGACGGGTGAGGATGCGCCAGCGAACCATGGGGGTCCTCTCCAACCATGGATGGCGCGCCTTGTGGGCGCGCGCCGATCACGATGCCGGCAGCGTATGGACCAGCATCGGCGCATCACAATATGTCGATGGCATCCCGGATGTGTCATACCATCCGGCGACGGGCCGGGTCAGCCGCCGCAGAGGTACCGGGGTTCGGCCCGGTACGTCCAGCTGAACTTCTCCCGCTTGACCACCTTGCCGTCCCGGTGGAAGAGCCGCCAGGCGTCCTGGGTGAACCCGTTGATGCCGTTGGTGGGGATGCAGGACGGTCCCGGTTCGAGGCGGATCGTCGTCGGTGTGGTGATGTTCCGTCGGGGACTCCACTCGGTGGTGACCCGGTCCCAGACCTTCGTGCCCCAGATCGACACCGTGATCGAGTTCGAGGTGTACGAGGTGTCGATGAGTACGCCGTACTCGGTGTTGTTGCGGAACTTGAAGTCGAGGGTCGGCCAGATGATCGTGGACTCGATCACCGACGGGTAGCGGCTGAACCAGTACGAGTGCGGCTTGTGCTGCACGTCCTCGAGGCCGGCGTAGTACGTCGCGTTGAACAGGGTGGTGGTGAACTGGGAGATGCCGCCACCCACCCCGGGTACGAGCTTGCCGTCCTGGATGACCGCCGCGTCCTTGTAGCCCTGGGCGTAGCCGCGCTCCCCGGTGTGCCCGTTGAGGGAGAACGTCTTCCCCGGCTCGACCAGGGCGCCGTCGACGTCCCTGGCGATCGTCACGATGTTGTGGCTCCGGGGGTCGCTCAACCCGCCGCTGAACTGGGTGGTGAAGGTGGAGACCCGTTCCTTGATCCCCATCTTGCGCAGGTCCTCCACGGTGAGCTTCGGCTCGACCGCCTTCAGCGTCCCCCTGAGTTCGCGGCCGTCGGTCTTCGGCAGCACCGCCAGCAGGTCACGGCCGAGCGCGGCGGTGTCGACCCGCTGTCCTCCCCGCCCGGCGACCGTACGCGGCTTGCCGCCCTCGATCGACATACTGGCGTTCCGGGGCTCGATCTCGACCCTGCCGAGCTGCCCGGCCAGTGCGGTACGCAGCTTCTTGTCGTCGATCCGGGGCTTGATCTCGCCGGCCTTGTCGGCGGTGAGGACCAGGCTCTTCGCGATCGCGTTCGGGCCGATGGTGAACCTGCCGCGGTCGGTGCTCACCGTCACCGGTGCCGCCACCGCCGGCTTGGCGAGTTCGTTGACGAGCCGGTCCACCTCCTCGGCGGTCGTCGCCGGATGTGTTTCGACCAGCGGCACCACGACCGGCTGGCCGCTCAGCCAGCCGTCGCGTACCGCCGCCGCGGAGTCTGCGGCGCGCAGCTCCCGGCCCGGCCTCGGGTAGACCGGCTTCGGCGTGGTGCCGTCGAACCGGATTGCCGGCATCGTCATCCGCTGACCGGACTTCCCGGTGATCTTCCGGAGTTCCGCGTCGAGCTTCGCCTCGTCGACGGTGACCACCGGCTCGACCTTCCGGGAACCGAAGAGCAGGCCGAACGGGCTGGGCCGGTGGTCGACGGCGGCGGCGACGGTCGCCTCCACGTCGACCGCGAGGCCGATCGCGGCGGGCGTGACCTCACCGGTGCGGTCGCCGATCCGTACCGGGACGGGGGCGGCGAACGTCTCGGCACGCCGTTCCAGATCGGCCCGCAGCGCCTGCGCCGCCTCCGTCTGGCTCCGGCCACCCAGGTCCACACCGAGCACGGTGGTCCCGCGCGGCACCTCACCGGCGTACGCGTAGCCGACCGTGCCGACCCCGGCGGCGAGCAGGACGGCGACCGCGACACCGCCGGCGAGCAGTGCCCGCCGGGCCCGGCCCCGGGGCGGTGCCGGCGCCGGCTCCAGTTGGTCCGTGGTAGCGGTGGTCGCGGGCGGCCCGCCAAAGGTCGGGGTGGTCCCGGTGGCCGTCGCCGGTCCGGTGGTCCCCAGAGCGCCGCCGGACTGCTGCCCGACCGGCCAGGTGACGGCGGTGATCGGGATCGTCGGACGGTCGTCGACGGGCGGTGGCACGGCGGACGGCGGAACGGCAGCCAGCTGCACGGTCGGCTGCTCGTCGGCGGGCACTCTCTTCTCGCCGTACTGGCTCACGGACACCTCGATCAGCGCGACAGGCGGGCGGTCGTACCCGCTCGGCAAGACCTGGACGACTACGGTAGCCAAAACTCTTCCACAACCGGCAACGAACCTCCGTCGCATGGGCGCCGTCAAGCGCTGCCGTGGCGGGCACGGCCGTCGCCGGCGAGGTCCGGCGACCGTGCTGCCACGTACAACGGCCGAACATCCATGCTGTTCCGTACACCTGGCAGCTCTTGTTCCGACACCCCGCCCGCATATGCTCCGACGGTCTACTCCCTATCGGAGGCAACCTGATGCGCCGGAACAGACGCGGCCGCTCGCTCAAGGTGCTGGGCGTACTGGTTACCAGTAGTGCGCTCGGCATGACCAGCGGTGTCGCGGCCTTCGCCGCGGCACCCGTGGCGACGCCGTTTCTCAGCGAAATCCACTATGACAACGCCGGTACCGACACCGGCGAGGCCATCGAGGTCGAGGCTGCGGCCGGAACCGACCTGACCGGATGGCAGCTTGTCCTATACAACGGAAACAACGGTGCGCCGTACCACTCCCGGACGCTGAGTGGCAGTGTGCCGGCGTCCGGTGTGGTGGTGGCGACGTACCCGGTCGACGGCGTCCAGAACGGTTCGCCGGACGCGGTCGCGCTGGTCGCCCCGGACGGCGCCGTCGCCGAGTTCCTCAGCTACGAGGGCAGCTTCGCCGGGGTCGGCGGGCCGGCCGACGGGCTGACCGCCACCGACATCGGGGTCGCCGAGGCGAGCAGCACCCCGGTCGGGCAGTCGCTGCAGCGGATCGACGGGCAGTGGCGGGCACCGGCGCCGAACACGTTCGGGGTCCGAAACACCGGCGGGGGCGGCGACCCCGACCCCGACCCGGTCGGTTGCGACGTCGCCGTCGACCACACCATCGACCAGGTGCAGGGGACCGGTGACGCCACCCCGCTGGCCGGCACCCGGGTCACCGTCGAGGGCGTGGTCACCGCCGACCACCGCACCGGCGGCTACAACGGGATCTACCTGCAGACCGCCGGCAGCGGTGGGGGTGCCCCGGCCGCCGGGACCGCGTCCGACGGCATCTTCGTCTACCTGACCACCAACACCGCCAACCACCCGCAGGTCGCGGTCGGGGACCGGGTCCGGGTCAGCGGTACGGCGAACGAGTTCAACGGGCTCACCCAGCTCAGCATCGGCGCCCGCAGCGACGTGCAGATCTGTGAGCAGGGGGTGCCGCTGCCGGCGCCGGTGGCGCTGGAGCTGCCGCTGGACCCGGCCGGCCGGGAGTCGGTCGAGTCGATGCTGGTCGCGCCGGTCGGCGGGTACACGGTCTCCGAGGTCTACAACACCAACCGGTACGGCGAGGTGGTGCTGGCGGCCGGCGACAGGGCCGCGTCGATCCCGACCGACCTGGCCCGCCCCGGTACGCCGCAGGCGCAGCAGGTCGCGGCCGACAACAAGCTGCGCCGGCTGCTGCTCGACGACGGCAGGACCACCAACCTCTCGACCGCGAACCTGCTGCCGCCGTACCTGGCGCCGGACAGCCCGCTGCGGGTCGGCGACTCGGTGGAGGCGTTCGGGCCGACGGTGCTGTCGTACGGCTTCAACGAGTGGCGGCTGCAGCCGACCACCCCGGTCGCGGCGGAGACCCCGGCGGCCGGCCGGACCACGTTCAAGTCGACCAACCCGCGTACCGCCGCCCCGGAGAACGTCGGCGGTGACCTGCGGCTGGCCAGCTTCAACGTGCTGAACTACTTCGTCCACTTCGGCGGCGACGCCCGGGGTGCCGACGACGAGGCCGGCCTGGTCAAGCAGGAGGCGAAGATCGTCAAGGCGATCAGCGCGCTCGGCGCCGACGTGGTCGCGCTGGAGGAGATCGAGAACTCGGTACGGTTCAACGCCGCCGACCCGCAGCAGGCGCTCAAGCGGCTCGTCGCCGCGCTGAACACCGCCGACGGGGCGGGCACCTGGGACTACGTCCGTACCCCGGCCGACCTGCCGCCCGCCGCGCAGCAGGACTTCATCACCACGGCGATCATCTTCAAGCCGGCGAAGGTAACCCCGCAGGGCGCGTCCCGGTCGGTCAACGACGAGAGCGTCTGGTTCAACGCGCGGGAACCGATCGCCCAGACCTTCACCTCGGACGGCACCACCTTCACCGTGGTCGCCAACCACCTCAAGTCGAAGAGCAGTTCGGACGCGGCGACCGGCGACAACGCCGACACCGGCGACGGGCAGGGCGCGTTCAACGGCGACCGGGTACGGCAGGCGACCGCCCTCGTCGACTTCGTCGACGAGCTGAAGACGGCCAGCGGCAGCGACGACGTGCTGCTGCTCGGCGACTTCAACGCGTACACCCAGGAGGACCCGATGAAGGTCCTCCACGACGCCGACTACGTCGACCTGAACACCACCGGCGAGGCGAGCTACGTCTTCGGTGGCGAGTCCGGCTCGCTGGACCACGCGGTCGCCTCGCCGTCGCTGGCGGCCCGGGTCACCGGGGTCGACGTCTGGCAGATCAACTCGCACGAGTCGTTCGCCTTCCAGTACGACGGCCACCCGGCGTTCTACGCGGCCGACCCGTACCGGGCCAGTGACCACAACCCGATCGTGGTCGGGTTGGACACCGGCTCGACCGGCCCGGTCAACCTGCAGCTGTTGAGCGTCAACGACTTCCACGGTCGGCTGGAGTCGCCGGGCAACGCGCCCGACGGCCGGCCGGTCGGCGGGGCGGCGCAGCTCGCCGGCCTGGTCGACCAGCTGCGGGCGGAGAACCCGAACACCGCCTTCGTCTCCGGCGGTGACAACATCGGCGCCTCCACCTTCATCTCGGCGATCGACGGGGACAACCCGACGATCGACGCCCTGAACGAGATCGGGGTGACCGCGTCGGCGGTCGGCAACCACGAATTCGACAAGGGGATCGCGGACCTGACCGGCCGGGTCACCGACCGGGCCGACTTCCCGCTGCTCGGCGCGAACGTCTACCGGGGCGACGAGCGGGCGCTGCCGGCGTACTCGGTCAGCAGCATCGGCGGGGTCGAGGTCGGCTTCGTCGGCGTGGTGACCGAGCAGACCGGTTCGTTGGTCAGCCCGGACGGCATCGCCGGGATCACGTTCCGCAACCCGGTCGCCGAGGCGAACGCGGTCGCCGCCCAGCTGAAGGACGGCGACGAGGCGAACGGTGAGGCGGACGTGGTGGTGCTGCTCGCCCACGAGGGGGCGGCGACCGAGAACATCACCTCGGCCGAGGCGCTCGCCAACGACCCGGTCTTCGGGCCGTTCACCCGGGTCGACGCCACCATCGACGCGATCTTCAGCGGACACACCCACCAGCCGTACGCGTTCGAGGTGCCGGTCCCCGGCACCGACAGGCTGCGGCCGGTCGTGCAGGCCGAGGACTACGGCAAGCGGCTCGGCCGGGTCAACCTGACCTTCGACCCGGCGACCGGCGAGGTGACCGCCTCGGACGCGGCCCTGGTCGACGTGGTCGGGGCGCCGCAGGACCCGGCGGTGGCGCAGATCGTCGCCGACGCCAAGGTTCGGGCGGAGGAGCTCGGGCAGCAGCAGCTCGGCTCGATCACCGCCGACATCCGGCGGGCCTACAACGAGCAGGGCAACGAGGACCGGGGCAAGGAGTCGGCGCTCGGCAACTTCATCGCCGACGTGCAGCTCGCCGGCACCTCCGACGCCGGCCGGGGCGGGGCGCAGATCGCGTTCATGAACCCGGGCGGTCTCCGGGCCGACCTGCTGTACGCCCCGGACGGGGTGGTCAGCTACGCCGAGGCGTTCTCGGTGCAGCCGTTCGCCAACGACGTGGTGACGAAGAGCTACACCGGTGCCGAGATCAAGCAGGTGCTGGAGGAGCAGTGGCAGCCGGCCGGGGCGTCCCGTCCGGTGCTCTGGCTCGGCGTCTCGAAGGGCTTCTTCTACACCTACGACCCGGCGGCCCCGCAGGGTTCCCGGATCACGTCGATGAAGCTGGGCGGCACCCCGATCGACCCGGCGGCGACGTACCGGGTGACGGTGAACTCGTTCCTCGCCTCCGGCGGTGACAACTTCGCCACCCTGGCGGTGAAGAAGGACCCGGTCACCACCGGGGACAACGACCTCACCATGTTGGTCGACTACTTCGCGAAGAACTCGCCGGTCACCGCCGACCCGGCGCCGCGTTCCGAGGTCGGCCAGGGCGAGCCGGAGGGCCCGGAGTGCACGACGACGATCACCGGTCGGCACAGCCGCCCGTTGACCGTCTTCACCGGCACCACCTGCCTCGAGGACGCGACGATCTCCGGCCCGGTGACGGTCATGCCGGGCGCGTCGCTGGTCGCCACCGGCGGCAGCATCTCCGGCCCGGTCACCGCGACCGCCGCGGTGCTGGTCACCCTGGACGGTACGAAGGTCTCGGGTCCGGTCTCGGTGGTCGCCGCCACCGGTCAGGTGTCGATCGACTCCGGCAAGGTCAGCGGGCCGGTCTCGTTCGCGCTGAACACCGGCGGGGTACGCCTCGACGGCGTCACCGTCTCCGGCCCGGTCTCGGTGGTCGGCAACGCCGGTGACGAGCCGGTGCTGGTCGCCGGCAACACCATCAGCGGTCCGCTCTCCTGCGCGGGCAACAGCCCGGCACCGGGCAACGACGGCCGGACCAACACGGTCCGGGGTCCGGCGTCCGGACAGTGTGCCAGGCTGTGAGCAACGGCTGAGTTGATCCACGGGCAGCCGCGGGTCCGTCGACCGTTTGCGGTCGACGGGCCCCGCGGCTCGCTTTTTCCGGGGTGTGCGCCGCCCTGGGCGCGCGGCGGTGAGAGGGAAGGACACGGGTGACCCGCTACGAACCGGTGCCGTTGCCGACGGGGGCGGCGGAGGCGTCCCGCGCCGAGGTGACGGCCGGGGTGGTCGGCTGGGTCTGCGCGCCGCCGCTTCGCGACCTGGTCGCCGCGTTCGGCGGTGGGCTGCCGGACCGACTGCCGCCGGCGGAACTGCTCGAATGGCTCGACGGCTTCTCGGCGGTGTACTGGGACTTCCGCAGCCGGTCCGGCTCGGTGGAGCGGGACGAGATAAACGTCTCCGAGTTGCCGCCGGAGACCGTCGAGCTGGTCGGGGCGGCGGCCACCGCGCTCGGCCTGGTCGAGCCGCGTCCCGCCCCGACCCACCGGTACGACCACCTGCTTGTCCTCGGCGGGCTGGCCCGCTCCTGCCTGCACCGGACAGCGTACGCGGCCGAGCTGGTCCGCGGCGGCGACGTGACGGTCGACGAGGTCGCCGCGCTCGGCAGTTTCCGCCCGCTGCGGCCGGCCGAGACTGCGGACCTCGACCTGCCGGAGAGCCCCGGAGCCCCGCTCGGCTACGAGGTGGACGTGATGGACGTCGGCATCCGCCTCGGGTTCGGGTACGCCGAGCCGGCCGAGGAGCGGGCGTCGACCGGCCCGATCACCCACCATTCCTGGGCGGTCCGCAGCTACCGGCCGGCGGACGGGCCGCCGGTGCACGTACTGGCGGCGCCGTCGACCGAGCCGGAGACCCGACGGGCGCACACCTCGGACACGTACCACTTCTGGGCCGACGAGGTACGACCGGCGGCCGGGGACCGGGTCCTGGTGGTGACCTCGCAGCTCTACGTGCCGTTCCAGCACTGTGACGCGGTCCGGTCGCTGCGGTTCGGTTACGGCTGTCGGGTCGACACGGTCGGCCTCGACCCGGCCCGCCTCGGCGCTACGGGTGGTACGGGGCCGCAGCGGTACGCCCCGCACCAGTACCTGCAGGAGATCCGCTCGACGGTCCGCTCGATGCGTAACCTGCTCGGCGCGGCCTGAGTCAGCCGGCGGTGTCGGTGATCGCCTGCCGGAAGACCCGGGACCGGTGGGCGAAGTTGTCGAACCGACCGTAGCTGGGTGCCGCCGGGGACATCAGCACCACACCGCCGGCCGGGGTACGTTCGCGGCCGAGGCGTACCGCCTCGACCAGGTCGTCGGCGAGCACGGTGGTGATGGTGCCGAGGTCCTTGACCGCGTCGAGGATCCGGGGGCCACTGTCCGGGATGCCGATCAGGGTGGCGGTGACCTCGTGCTCGGCGAGGAACTCGCGCAGCGGCGTGTAGTCGACACCCCGGTCCTCGCCGCCGACGATCACCGTCAACGGCCGGTCCGCGTACGCCTCGATGGCGTGGATCGCCGACTGCGGGATCGTGGAGAGGGAGTCGTCGACGAAGGTGATCCCGGACGGGTCCTCGATCGGGGTGAGCCGGTGTTCCAGCGTCGGCAGGGTGGCCAGGGCGGCGGCGAGCCGGTCCCGTTCGGCGACGCAGTCGACGCCGACCGCCCGCAGTGCGGCGAGCGCGACGCAGAGGTTCCACCCGTTGTGCCGGCCGACGAGCCGCAGCGCGGTACGCGGGAAGAGCGGCTGGTCGCCGAGGCGTACCCAGTCGGTGCCGTCCGGGCCGGGGGCGACGTGGAACGGGTCGGCGGCGTCGGGTCGGCCCCCGGCAGAGTCGGCGGCGGAGCCGGCGGGAGCGCCGTCGACGCTGCCGGCCGGGACCAGGGGCAGTCCGGGGCGGGTCGCGAGTTCGCCGCGCAGCCGCTGGTCGTTGGCGTTGAACACGACGGCGCCCGGGCCGTGCCCGACGAGGTTGAGTTTGTGCCGGTAGTACTCGGCCTCCCCGCCGGACCAGTCGAGGTGTTCCGGGGCGAGCGAGGTGAGCACCGCGACGCCGGGCGAGTCGGTCAGGTCGGCGCACTGGTACATGGAGAGTTCGAGGACGTACCGGTCGGCGGGCGGCAGGTCGAGGACGGGGATGCCGATGTTGCCGCCCATCACGTTCGGCCGGTCGACCGCGCCGAGCAGGTGGCTGATCAGGTTTGTCGTGGTGCTCTTGCCCTTGCTGCCGGTCACGCCGACGGTGGCGGCGGCGTGTTCGGCCATCCAGAGCGCGGTGCCGCTGGTGATCGGGGTGCCGTGTTCGCGCAGGCGTACCACCCAGGGGTGGGTTTCGCCGATCACCGGGGACCGGACCACCACGTCGGCGGCGAGTAGGGCGTCGAGCGCGGCCGGGCCGGTGTGCAGGGGGGCGAGCTCGGCGAGCCGGCCGGTCCACGGGTTGGCCGCGTACGTCTCCCGGTCCATCACCGTGACCAGGTCGGCCGGCCCGACCGGGGCGATCGCGTTGACCGCGGCGACGCCCTCCCGGCCGGTGCCCCAGACGGCGACCCGACGACCGCGCAAGTCCGTCAACTGCACCCGACAACACCCCTGCCTGTCCGGTTCGACCCGCCGAAAAACCCTGGTACGCGCCCAAACTCTAGACGAGGACGTCCGGGGCACGTGGTGGTGACCGCGTACCCGCCGGACCCGGCTCTCCGGCCTGGATATCCCCGTTCGACGAGGTGCCGCACAGTCACCTTGGTGACTGTGCGGCACGGCGGCATGCGCGGGTGACACGTTCCGGTGGGGCCGCAGGGGTGTGATCCCCTCCACTGATCGGACACAAGCCAGGAAAATCGTTTGTGAGTGAGTCGCTCACTCACTACTGTTGCCGCCGTGCCTCACCAGGATCAGACGCCACCGTCCGGCCGGGCCCGGCCGTTGCCGCCCGACG
This sequence comes from Plantactinospora sp. B5E13, assembly GCF_039871775.1. NCBI lineage: Bacteria > Bacillati > Actinomycetota > Actinomycetes > Micromonosporales > Micromonosporaceae > Plantactinospora > Plantactinospora sp. B5E13. The sequence continues at coordinate 64,210 of NZ_JBDPLT010000039.1, read as the reverse complement.
AACGCCGCGCCGCGCTGATCAACGCCACCCTGGAGTTGATCACCGAGCACGGGGTCAAGGTCACCACCCGGCAGATCGCCGAGGCAGCAGGGGTCGCCGAGGGCACGATCTTCCGGGTCTTCCCGCACAAGAGCGGGCTGGTCCAGGTGGCCGTCGAGACCGCGCTGGACCCGGCACCGCTGTTCGACGAGTTGGCCGAGCTGGACCTGACCCGCCCGCTGGAGGAGCGGCTCGTCGAACTCGCCGAGATCCTCCAACGACGACTGACCAAGATCTTTAATCTGCTGCACTCGGTCGGCATGCACGGGCCGCCGGACGACGACAAGGAGCGGGCCAGGCAAGGGGCGCCAGGGGAACCGCCGCGCCTCACCCCACCGAACGAGGAGATCCACCAGGCCATCAGCCGGGTGCTGGAGCCCGACCAGCACCGGTTCCGCTACCCGCTGTCCGAGGTCGCCCGGCTGCTCCGGCTGCTCGCCTTCGCCGGCTCACACCCCCGGATCACCGACCACAACCCGCTCAGCGCCGAGATGATCGCCGCCGTACTGCTCGACGGCGTACGCGACCACGACCCGGACCGCCGCGACCCGGACCAGCGCGCGGCGGACCACCAGCCAGACCCATCACAACCGGACCGGCGATGACCGGTCACCATGCCCTGACCACGGGGGTTCGTTCATGCTGACCCGACTACTACGGACCTATCTGCGGCCGTACGGCCGACCGCTCACCGCCGTGGTGCTGCTGCAACTCGTCGGCACCATGGCCTCGCTCTACCTGCCCAGCCTCAACGCCGACATCATCGACAACGGGATCGCCCGGGGCGACACCGGCTACATCGTCCGGATCGGCGGCTGGATGCTGCTGGTCAGCGCCGTCCAGATCGCCTGCTCGATCGCCGCGGTCTACTACGGTGCCCGGACCGCGATGAGCTTCGGTCGGGACGTACGGGCGGCGATCTTCCACCGGGTCGTCGGGTACTCCGCCCGCGAGGTCGGCCAGTTCGGCGCCCCGTCCCTGATCACCCGGAACACCAACGACGTGCAGCAGGTGCAGATGCTCGTCGTGGTCACCTGCACGATGCTCGTCGCCGCGCCGATCATGTGCGTCGGTGGCGTGATCATGGCGCTGAACGAGGACGTCGGGCTCTCCTGGCTGATGGCGGTCTGCGTACCGGTGCTGGTGCTGGCGATCGGCCTGGTGATCCAGCGGATGGTGCCGCAGTTCCGGCTGATGCAGACCCGGATCGACACGGTGAACCGGGTGCTCCGGGAGCAGATCACCGGCATCCGGGTGGTCCGGGCGTTCGTTCGGGAGCCGTACGAGACCGCGCGCTTCGACACCGCGAACCGGGACCTGACCGCGACCGCGCTGCGGGTCGGCCGGCTGATGGCGGTGGTCTTCCCGATCGTGATGCTGGTGCTCAACGCGTCCAGTGTCGCGGTGCTCTGGTTCGGTGCGCACCGGGTCGACAGCGGCGAGATCCAGATCGGCGCGCTGACCGCGTTCCTGAGCTACCTGATGCAGATCCTGATGTCGGTCATGATGGCGACCTTCATGGTGATCATGGTGCCCCGGGCGGCGGTCTGCGCCGAACGGATCACCGAGGTCCTCGACACCGACCCGTCGGTCGTCCCGCCGACCCACGGCGTCACCGAGGTGCCGGTCCGGGGCGAACTGGAGCTGCGCAACGTTCGCTTCCAGTACCCGGGCGCGGCCGAGCCGGTGCTGCGGGACATCTCGTTCACCGCCCGGGCCGGTCAGACCACCGCGGTCATCGGCAGCACCGGCGCCGGCAAGACCACCCTGATCTCCCTGGCCCCGCGCCTGTTCGACGCCACCGGCGGCACCGTCTACGTCGACGGCGTCGACGTCCGGGACCTCGACCCGGACCTGCTGTGGAACAAGATCGGGCTGGTGCCGCAGCGGCCGTACCTCTTCACCGGGACGATCGCCAGCAACCTCCGGTACGGCAACCCGGACGCGACCGACGAGGAACTCTGGACCAGCCTGGAGATCGCCCAGGCCCGGGACTTCGTCGAGGAGCTGCCGGAGCGGCTGAACGCCCCGGTCGCCCAGGGCGGCACCAACCTCTCCGGCGGGCAGCGGCAGCGGCTGGCGATCGCCCGCGCCCTGGTCCGCCGACCCGAGATCTACCTCTTCGACGACTCGTTCTCCGCCCTCGACCTCGGTACCGACGCCCGGCTGCGGGCCGCGCTGCGCCCGGTGACGGCGGACGCGGCGGTGGTGATCGTGGCCCAGCGGGTCTCCACCATCATCGACGCCGACCAGATCGTCGTGCTCGAGGACGGGGCGGTGGTCGGCATCGGCCGACACGACGACCTGTTGGAGAGCTGTCCGACCTACCGGGAGATCGTCGACTCCCAGCTCACCGTGGAGGCCCTGTCATGAGCCAACCGACAAAGGCCCCCGGCCCGGCGGCCGGCAAGGCACCGTCCCGACTGCCGGGCGGTGGGGGTGGCGGCGGTGGCGGGCCGCGCTGGATGGCCGCCGGGATGCCGGCGGAGAAGTCGATGAACTTCGGCCCGTCCGCGAAGCGGCTGCTCGGCCGGCTCCGGCCGCAACGGCTGCAGCTCGTCGCGGTGGTCCTGCTCGCCGTGGTCAGCGTCGCCTTCAGCGTCGTCGGCCCGAAGATCCTCGGGCACGCCACCGACCTCATCTTCGCCGGCCTGATCGGCAAGCAGCTGCCGCCCGGCAGCACCCCCGAGCAGGCGGTCGAGGGCGCGCGGGCGGCCGGCAACGACGGCTTCGCCGACATGCTGGCCCGGATGACCGACCTGGTCCCCGGGGTCGGCATCAACTTCGGTCGGCTCGGTCAGGTGCTGGCCCTGGCGATGGCCCTCTTCCTCGCCGCCAGCCTGCTCTCCTGGTGGCAGGGCTACCTGCTCAACGGCATCGTCCAGCGGGCGATCCGGCAGCTGCGTACCGACGTGGAGGCGAAACTCAACCGGCTGCCGCTGCCGTACTTCGACGGGCAGCCCCGGGGTGAACTGCTCAGCCGGGTCACCAACGACATCGACAACATCGCGCAGAGCCTGCAACAGACCCTGAGCCAACTGCTGGTCTCGCTGCTGACCGTGGTCGGCGTACTCGGGGCGATGTTCTGGATCTCGCCGCTGCTGGCCGTCGTCGCGCTGGTCGCGGTGCCGCTGTCGGTGCTGGTCACCCGCGAGATCGCCAAGCGGTCGCAGAAGCAGTTCATCGCCCAGTGGCAGCACACCGGCGCACTCAACGGCCAGATCGAGGAGGCGTTCACCGGCCACGAGCTGGTCAAGGTCTTCGGCCGGCAGCGGGAGGTCGAGGCGGCCTTCGCCGCCAAGAACGAGGAGCTGTACAAGGCCAGTTTCGCCGCCCAGTTCGTCTCCGGGATCATCATGCCGTCGATGATGTTCATCGGGAACCTGAGCTACGTGGCGATCGCGGTGATCGGCGGGTTGCGGGTCGCCTCCGGCTCGATGTCGCTCGGCGACGTGCAGGCGTTCATCCAGTACAGCCGGCAGTTCACCCAGCCGCTGACCCAGGTCGCGTCGATGGCGAACCTGCTGCAGTCCGGGGTCGCCTCGGCGGAACGGGTCTTCGACGTCCTGGACGCCGCCGAGCAGACCCCGGACCCCGCCGAGCCGGCCCGGGCGACCGAGCGGCACGGCCGGGTCGAGTTCGAGCAGATCTCCTTCCGGTACGAGCCGGAAAAGCCGCTGATCGAGGACCTGTCCCTGGTCGCCGAGCCGGGCCACACGGTGGCGATCGTCGGCCCGACCGGCGCCGGCAAGACCACCCTGGTCAACCTGGTGATGCGTTTCTACGAGCTGGACGCCGGCCGGATCACCCTGGACGGGGTGGACATCAGCACGATGCGCCGGGACGAGCTGCGCGGCCAGATCGGCATGGTGCTGCAGGACACCTGGCTGTTCGGCGGCACCATCCGGGACAACATCGCGTACGGCAACCCGGACGCGACCGAGGAGCAGATCGTCGAAGCCGCGAAGGCGACGTTCGTGGACCGGTTCGTCCGCTCCCTGCCGGACGGCTACGACACCGTCATCGACGAGGAGGGCAACAACGTCAGCGCCGGTGAGAAGCAGCTGATCACCATCGCCCGGGCGTTCCTGTCCAACCCGTCGCTGCTGATCCTGGACGAGGCGACAAGTTCGGTCGACACCCGTACCGAGGTGCTGCTGCAGCGGGCGATGGCGGCACTGCGGCAGGACCGGACCAGTTTTGTCATCGCCCACCGGCTGTCGACGATCCGGGACGCCGACCTGATCCTGGTGATGGAGAGCGGCCGGATCGTCGAGCAGGGTACGCACACCGAACTGCTCGCGATCGAGGGCGCGTACCACCGGCTCTACCACGCGCAGTTCTCGCAGCCGGTGGTCGAGGAGGAGGACGCGGTCGTACCGGCCGGGCCGCCGGTCGGCGCGATGCCCCGCCAGCGCTGACCGGCTGGGCTCCGGGCGCCTTCGTGCTCAGGGAGCGTTCGACATGTCCAGGCATGTCGAACGCTCCCTGAGTATGGCCGGCCTCACCCGAGACGGGTACGGAGGTCGGCCGCCATCCGGGCGCTGTCGTGGTCGGCGGGAACTCCCTCGACCAGAATCAGCTCGCCGGGCAGGTGTCGGGTCCGCAGCGGCTTGATCGCCTGGTAGGCAGCCGAGTCGTACCAGGAGCGTGCCCGGGCCAGGTCCGGAAACTCGACCACGATCACATCCCCGGGCCAGTCGCCCTCCCGTACGTCGACGCTGCCGCCATGGACGACGAACCGCCCCCCGAAGGGGTCGAGGGTGCCCTGGATGCGCTCCAGGTACTCCAACACGTCCGGGTGGACGGGTGCCCGGCGGAGGTGGGCGATCGCGTACGCGGGCGGCGGCTTCATCGCCGGCAGCGGGACCCGGTCGAGGAACCCGAGGACCTGGCTCAGCTGCCCGTTCCCGTCGGTGACCGCGACGTCGAACCCGACCACCAGCGGCTCGCCGTCGGCGGGCCCGAGCTGCCAGGTGAAACGGGCCTGGTTGTGGTGGCCGTCTACCGACCCGGCCAGCCGGAACACCAGGCCGGCGAACTGGCTCTGTACGGCGGCGATCGTGGCGTCGATCGCGTCCCGGCCCTCGGCGACGCCCATCGGGTCGACGTAGCGGCCGTCCTCCGCCCACAGTTCGTCGATGGCCCGGCGTCGCCGCTTCGGGTCGGTGTCGTTCCAGACGGCTATGTAACGCTCCGCCAGTTCGGCAAAGTCCGCAGCAGACACGGGAATCTCCTCTCGGTCCGGGCGGCATGATCACCGCCTCGGTACGACCGATGGTTGTCGCCGACCCGAGGACTGTCGATTACCTCGCAGGTAATGGGCTGGTGGCAGTGCCGTCCGTAGGGTTGGCACCATGGTTGTGAGGGGGACGGCACCGCCGGTCGGCGAGATCCTGCGTGGCTGGCGCCAGCGACGCAGGCTCAGCCAGCTCGAACTGTCGGTCGACACCGGCATCTCCACCCGGCATCTGAGCTTTGTCGAGACCGGTCGCGCGCGGCCGAGCCCGGAGCTGCTCCTCCGGCTGGCCGAGCATCTCGACGTGCCGTTGGCCGATCGCAACCGGATGCTGCTCGCCGGCGGGTACGCCCCGGCCTATCCGGAGCACGAGTTGGGTGACCCGCAGATGGCGTCGATCCGGGACGCCGTACGGCAGATTCTGCGGGCGTACGGCCCGAATCCGGCCGTGCTGGTCGACCGGCACTGGCATCTCGTCGAGGCGAACCCCGCGGTCGGCCTGTTCACCGCCGGCGCGGCCGATCGGCTGCTCACCCCGCCGGTCAACGTCCTGCGGCTGAGCCTGGATCCGGAGGGCATGGCGCCCCGGATCGTCAACCTGCCCGAGTGGCGTGCCCATCTCCTCGACCGGTTGCGCCGGCAGGTCGCGGCCACCGGGGACCCGCGACTGCAGGAGCTGTACGACGACCTCCGGCGCCTGCCCGGGGACGACGGGCCCGTGCCGGTGGAGAGCAGTGGCGGGATGGCCGATCTCCTCGTCCCGCTCCGCTACCGCCACGGTGACCGGGAACTGCGACTGCTGAGTACCACCACCGTCTTCGGCACCCCGCTCGACGTCACCGTCGCCGGACTGGCCATCGAGGGGTTCTTCCCCGCCGACCCCGGCACCGCCGACCTGCTCCGCGCCTTCGCCGACGGGGTGCAGTGACCGGGCCGGGCGAGGGGGAGATGCCGTGCGTGGGCGCGGCTGGAGTACCGACGCGCGGCCAGGTCTGCTGTGTTGACCGGCCGACGTCCCGTACGGTCTGGGCGAAGGCCCGGATGGGGTCGTTCTCCGACTCGGAGTGCCACATTAGGGCGTACCGCAGTGCGCTCAGGTCGCGGACCGGCAGGAAGGTGATGTCCGGCCGCGACCAGGGCTGCTGAAAGTCGCCCAGCATCTCCAACAGGGTCGATGTGTGCTGGGCGAGTTCATGGTCGGCCGCCACGCCCACGAACCGGGGTTCGACGAACAGGGTCGGGCCGACGGTGAGGTCGGACTCCTCGACCGGAAGCCAGGCGACGAGGACGTCGTACTCGCCACGGCGGAGCCCGGCGAACGGGTCGACGAAGGACGCAAACCGGAGGCGCAGTTTCCACTGCGGGTGGCGGGTCCGGAAGGCTTCCCAATCCGGCCGTAGGTCGTAGCCGTTGGTGGGCAGCATGCCGACGCGTAGCACGTGGGTGATGCCCTGGGCGGCCAGCTGGGCGCGTTCGAGCAGGCCCACAGCGAGCGGGGCGGCGTCCTGCCGTTCGTTTCCGAGCGATGGCGCCCGGCGCGGTGGCGTTCTCCGCCACCGTCCTGACGTCCGGTGACGCCATGTCAGAAGCCGCGTCAGCGGCATGACCGTCCGCTGTCAGGGCGGCGGACGATCGTAGCCCTCGTACACAACTCGTCGACCGCAGCCAGGTTCACGCCCACCACATGCGTCCCCGCCAGGGGGACGGACCCTCAGGAGAGCACCATGCAGAAGTTCGACACCCCGACCCCGATCGCCGCCGTCCTGGACATCCCCGCAGGGCGGGTCCGGGTCGTCGCCACCGACCGGGCCGACACCACAGTCGAGGTCGCGCCCACGGACGCCTCGAAGAGCCGCGACGTGAAGGCGGCGGAGCAGACCACCGTTGAATACCGAGACGGCCTCCTGCGCATCGAGACCCCGACCCGGAACCAGATCATCGGCCCGTCCGGCTCCATCGAGCTGACGGTCTGTCTTCCCGCCGGGTCACGGGTCGAGGCCAAGGCGGCCGCCGCCGAGTTCCGCGTCGCCGGACGGCTCGGCGACGTCACCTTCGACGGTGCGCACGGCGCGGTCGAGCTCGACGAGGTCGCGAGCCTGCGCCTTGTCGCCCACGCCGGCGACATCTCGATCGGCCGCCTGGGCGGCCCGGCGGAGATCAGCACCCAGAAGGGCGACATCCGGGTCGCCGAGGCGGTGCGCGGCACGGTCGTGTTGCGCACCGAGTACGGCGGGATCTCGATCGGCGCTGCCCCCGGGGTCTCGGCCACCCTGGACGCCGGCACTTCCTCCGGCCGGATTCGCAACACGCTCAGAAACACCGAAGGCGCCACCGCCCAACTCGACATCCGTGCCACCACCAGCTACGGCGACATCACCGCCCACAGCCTCGCGGCCGACGACGCCGCCGGGCAGGATCGTCCGGAACTGCACCAGATCCTGACGGACTTCGTCGACGCCGGGTTCGGCAGCGTGGAAATGCGTATCCACGACGAGCAGGGCGACTGGACCGGCCGCGCGGGGGTGAACAAGCTGGGGGACACCGCCGAGCCGCCCGCCAACGGGCAGGTCTGGGCGGGCAGCGTCGCCAAGCCGTTCACCGCGACCCTGGTGCTCCAGTTGGTGGCCGAGGGCAGGCTCGGGCTGGACAACCCGGTGGCCGACCACCTACCCGAACTCGGCCTGGACGAGCGGATCACGGTACGGATGCTGCTGCGACACACCAGCGGCCTGTACAGCTACACCGGCGAACCCGACGCCGACGGGACCTTCGTGATGGGAATCCCCTCCCAGGGCAAGGAGTGGGTGGACAACCGGTTCCACACCTACCGGCCCGAGGAACTGGTCCGGTTCGCACTGGCCAAACCGGCGCGGTTCGAGCCGGGCACCGACCAGAGCTACTCCAACACCAACTACACCCTGGCCCTGCTGCTGATCGAGAAGGTCACCGGCCGGTCGTACGCTGAGGAAATGCAGCGGCGGATTCTCGGCCCGCTCGGGATGTCGGACACCGTGGTGTCGGCCACCTCGCCGGACCTGCCCGGGCCGCACGCCCACGGCTACTACCGCTACCAGGACGCCGGTGAGTGGAAGGTGACGGACGTCAGCCGTCAGAACCCCTCCCTGTTGGCCGGCGCCGGTGACCTGATCTCGACCGCCAAGGACCTCGGCACCTTCATCTCCGCGCTGCTGGGCGGCAAGCTGCTGCCGGCCCCGCTGCTGGCCGAGATGCTCTCGCCGCACGGCAAGTTCAATCTCGGCCTGGGGCTGTGGGTGCAGGACCTGGGCCCGGGCAATGGTGTCATCGTCCACCACAACGGCGGTGCGCCCGGCGGCTACGGGGCACTGATGATCAGCACGCCCGACGGCCGCAAGACGCTGACCGCCTCGCTGACCACCAGGGACCTCGACCCGGCAACCGTGTTCCCCCAGGCACTGGCCGGACTGATCCAAGCGGTGTTCTGCGCCGACCAGCCGGAGATCGTCCAGAAAGCTTGTTGATGCTCCAGCGGGGATCCAGGTGGCCGGTATGCGGACACCTGGATCCCGCGCGGTGGGTTGGAGCCGTCTACCTGGCCGCCGGCCAAACCCTCACCCTCGGGTCAGTGGTGCTGACGGGCCAGGTCGACGAAGTTGCGCCAGGCGGCGGGTGTGAAGGTGAGCGACGGGCCGGCCGGGTCCTTGCTGTCCCGGACCAGGATGTGGCCGGGCAGGTTGTCGGCGACCTCGACACAGTCACCGCCCTGGCCGTTGCTGCGGGAGGACTTCCGCCAGCGCGGCATGTTGCTCAGCTCCATGACTCCGCCGCTTCCATGAGCAGTTCGAGGGACGCTTGTCCGGGTAGAGCGTACCCACGGATCGCCTCCCAGGCCTCCTCCAGCGCGGTCACCCGCTCCTGATCCTCGATCACGTGGCCGTCCAGCGGATCGTCGAGGAAGGCGACGGTGCGACCCTGCACGGTGGCCAGCGCCAGCGGCCCGTTCAGCCCGGGATAGGCGCCCACCGAGGCCGGCACCACCACCACGCTGACGTTCGGTCGGGCGCACGCCTGCACGATCGCGTGCAACTGGTCGGCCATCACCTTCGACCCGCCGACCGGGCGCCGCAGCACCGCCTCGTCGAGCACGGCGAAGAGTCGGCACTGGTCCTGCTCGCGGCGCAGGATCTCGGCCCGGGCGAGCCGCTCGGCGACCTTCACCTCGACGTCCGGCACCCGGGTGCCGGCGTCCCGCAGCACCGCCCGGGCGTACTCCTCGGTCTGCAGCAGCCCGGGGACCACCGCCAACTGGAAGCTCCGGACCATCGTGGCGTGCTGCTCGTAGTCCAGCCACGGTTGAAACCAGGCGGTGTCCGGGGCGTAGGCGCGGGCCTCCGCCGCCGACTCCTGGAACGTGTCACCGGCGTCGAAGACCACGTCGAGCTTGCGCGCCGTGTCCGACTGCGGGACCAGCCGGTTCGTCTCGAACTTGGCGATCAGCGAGGTCGAGACGTTCAGCCGCTGGGCGAGCTGGTCCTGGGTCAGCCCTGCCTTGGTACGGGCGAACTTGAGGATTCTTCCCATTCCTCCGTAGTGAATCGACATTCCTGCTCCTTCCCCGTGATTCAGCCGAACTGTCAGCTTCGTTGCCGATCGCAAGTCTTCCGCCACTCTGGGTGCAAAGTCCAGGGTGGATATCGACGGAGTTGATGAGGTCCAACCCGCCGGGCGGTGGCGTTCCCCCCGCGTACCCCGCCCGTGGACCGGGTCGTGCTCCGTCGACGGGGACCGCCCACCGGCGGCGCCCGCCCGTACGGGCGCGGGCGGTCCCCGTACCCCACAGATCCGTGCGAACTGGCGGCGAGGTGACACCGTGCGACCACACCGACGAGACTGGCGACGACTCTGGCGGTACTGCTGGTGCGGGCTGCGCTGGACGTGCCCGGACGTGGCACCCGTCGTACCGATGCCGTTCAACCCCGACCCCGGCGGGGCGCGGAACCAACGGACGGTGCACGACCGGCCCGCCGCCAACGGGCCGGCCGGCTCTCGCGGGTGGAACCAGCGGAGCGCCTGGAACGGCCCGACCTGGTTCGGCCACCGGGTCGGCCGGGCCGGCGCGCTGACCCCGGCCCAGCATTCCCGCACCGGCGACAACCGCGGCTGACGGGCGGCCCGGCATGACAACCCCGGAACGCCCCGGCGTCGAGCACACTCCCCGACGCCCCACCTGGACCTGCCGGGTCTGCGAGACGGCGTGGCCGTGCGACACCGCCAAGGCGACCCTGCGGGTCGAGTACCGGCTCGACCCGCTCGCCCTCTTCGTCTACCTCGGCCTCTGCCTACAGGAGGCGGCCGGGGACCTGCACCGGCTCCACCCGAACCCGGGCCCGGATCCGGCCGAGCTGCACGCCCGGTTCATCGCCTGGGTCCCGGTGGCCCGGATGGTCCGGCGGGCACTGCTGCTCCGGGCGTACGCCGACTGCTTCCCGCCACCCCCGACCGACGGGTACGGAGGCCGGCGGACCACCAACAGCGGCGGATAGGCTGCCGCCCCGCCGGCCGTCGTCGACCGCCACGACAGCGGGTTTGTCTGTCCATCAAAGACTGTCGGTGCCGGCTGTTAGCGTGCGCCGCGCCGGGTCCGACTCGTCGTCGGTCCCGATGACCGGATCTCCGGAAGAGACGTCGAGAGGGTGTGGGATCAGGTGGACGACGCCGAAAAGCAGACGCTGCTGATGTTCCTGGAGGCGCAACGCAGCAGCGTACTGGCGATTATCGACGGCCTGGAGGTGGAAGCCCTGACCAAGTCCGTCGTGCCCTCGGGGTGGACCCCGCTGGGTCTGATCGAACACCTCAGTCACGCCGAACGGCACTGGTTCCAGAAGATCGTCACCGGCTCCCTGGATCCGATGCCCTGGCCCGACGACGATTGCGCGCCGCTGACCACTCCGCGACCGCCGGACGTCGTGCTCGGGTTCTATCAGGCGCAGTGTGCCCGATCCAACGAGATTGTCGCCGCCACACCGTTGGACGCTGCCCCGCGTGGACGGCACCCCGGCGACCTCGGCGCCGAAATCACCGACCTGCGCCGGGTCATCCTGCACATGATCGAGGAGACCGCCCGGCACGCCGGGCACCTCGACATCGCCCGCGAACTACTCGACGGCAAGACCGGGCTGGGGCCCCGATAACCCGGGTGGTCGCCGGTACTGCCCGGGTCCCGGAGACCACGATACGACCGTGAGCGTCATGCCTCAGAGTCATAAATATGCCGATCAGGCATGACACCCGGACGAGAAACAACTCCCAGGGCGGCGGTCGCCGACGTCGGACCCCAGCGGTCGCCGATGCCGGACTCTAGCGGCCGGAGACGCCGGCCAGGTGGTCGGCAAGGACGAAGCCGGCACCGCACTCGGGACAGCTGAACCGGCCGAACAGGCGGGTCAGGGCGGCGGCAACCGACTCCCGGCCCGCCTGAACAGCCTCGGCGTGCAACCGGCGGGCCAACTCCGAGGGCAGGCCGGGTTCGATCACCGCGTGCCCGCGCCGCAGGTCGACCAGCAGTTCCTCGTCGCAATCGGGGCACTGGACGTCGACCTCGCCGGCGTTGACGCGGTCGAGTTCCCTGCCCCAGATCTCGTCACCGTCGAAGCCGGCCACCGCCTGCTGAAGCTGGACGAACATGTCGTCGGTGGAGGCGACTGACAGGCACTCCACCGCAAGCGCCCGTAGGGCCGCGACCTGGTCGGCATAGACCGCACGGTCTGCGTCGGTGGCGTCGAGCGCGATGAAACCGGCGAGGACCACCGCCCGTTCCCGGTCCCTCGGGGCGAAGGCGGCGCAGGTCCGGGCCAGCCAGGGCAGCAGAGCCGCGCTGGCCGGGGCGAAGCTGCCCTGGTCACCCGACTCCCGCCAGATCCGGTCCCAGGCCGGTGACGTCGGGTCGGTTGCCGCCGAATCCAGGACCTCCGGAGCGATCGTCACGGCCGGAGCCTGGGACTGTCCGGCCGTCCGGATCCCGGACGTGTCACCGGCTCAGGATCTGCTCGCGCAGGATGTCCGCGTGCCCGCAGTGCTGGGCCAGCTCACGCAGTACGTGCAGGTACACCCAGCGCAGCGGCAGCGGGCCGCGCCGGTTGCCGGGCAGCACGTCGTCCAGCCCGAGCGACGAGGTCGCCCGGCGGGAGTCCGCACACGCCTCCCGGTACGCCGCCTGGATGCTCGCGATGGTGTCGTCGTCGGTCAGGACGAAGGACTCGTCCGGGGTCGCCGGGATGCCGATCTCGGCCCGCGACCGGCAGGTCACCGCCTCGTCGAACCAGACCTTCTCGACGACCGTGGCGTGCTTGACCAGGCCGAGCAGCGTGGTCCGGGAGGGGACCAGGGACTGCCGCGCCTGCTCCTCGGTCAGCCCGTCCAGGCAGTCGTGCAGTGCCCGACGGTGCTCGTCGACGAACGCTTCGAACTGAGTCTGAAGAGGCTGGTGGACGTCTTCGGCGAACGTGGTCGGCAGTGAGGACACCCGCAGAGCGTGCCAGGAACCGTGTCGCCGGAGCAACTCGTTGAGCTGCCGTCCGCCGTACCATGCCCGACCTTCCGGTCGCGGGACGGAAGTCGCGGGACGGACTAGACGGCCGGCGGCGACATGACCCGGATCCGGTTCCCGGTGAGCGAGCCGAGCAGCCAACGGCCCTGGTACGGCACCACGTTCGCCACGGCGGGCCGGGCGGCGACGATGTGCCGGACCACCTCGCCGGCCTCGGTGAGCACCAGGATCGAGCCAGGTTGCGGGTTGTCCTCGTCGACCAGCATCGACTGTGGCAGTCGTACGGCGAGGTGACGCGCCCAACCCGACGGCAGCACGTACCGGTCGAGTGCCGGCACCCGGTCGTACATCGCCAGCAGCAGGGTGCCGTCTGTGTCGCGGGTGAAGCCGTCCGCCACGCCGGGCAATCCGTCCATCAGGACGTCGGAGCTGCCGGCCCGGCCGCCGCCGAGCCAGTACCGCGTGATCCGGTACCGGGTGGACTCGGCCACCAGCACCGCCGCCCCGTCGTTGGTGACGACCACGCCGTTCGGGAAATACAGCCCGGTCAACAGCTCCGTGGTCCGTAGGGTGGCCGGCTCGTAGCGCAGCAACCGGCCATGTGGACGTCCTTCGAGGAAGTCGTACAGGGCGTACGAGGACACGTCGCCGAGCGCGGCCCGGTGGTGTTCGGCGCTCGCGTCCGAGAAGTAGACCGTGCCGTCGGCGGTGACCGCGACGTCGTTCGCGAACCGGATCGGCGTCCCGCCGGCCGTCCCCGCCAGCAGTGTCACCTCACCAGTGGGCGAGACGGACTGCAGGCCGACGCCGTGGTTCGCCACGATCAGGTGCCGGTCCGGGGCGAACACCAGGCCGAGCGGCCGGCCGCCGACGGTGGCGAACACCTCCATCCGCCCGTGGTCGGGATCCACCCGCAGGATTCGCCCCTGACGGTCGCCGGTGTACACCCGCCCCGCCGTGTCCACGGCCAGGTCCTCCGGACCGTCCACAACCTCGTCGACCAGGGGCGCGATGCCTGCCGCCGCCACACCGTCGATTTTCTCCGACGGTACGGCGAAGCCCGCGACCGGATCCCACGCCACGGGCTCGAACGGCTCCACCGGCGGGTCACGGAACACCACGAAACCGGTCACCAGCACGACGAGCAGTACGACGAACGCCGTCACGCCGATGACCAAAAGCTTCAACGGTCGCCTCAATCGCGTACGCACCCGGCCGAGATTGCCGCCGCGAGTCGCGTGGGAGATGTTCACGGGCCGATTCTTCGGCGCTGGTGTGCTGCCGAGAAGCCGGACAGCACCCATCAGCCACCGGGGAGGCACCCGGTGCGTGGTGCGGCTGCCCACACCCCGGCGCGCGTCGTTCAGGCGTTCAGGAAACGCAGCACCGCGAGGACCCGGCGGTGGTCGTCCGGCCGGGCCGGCAGGCCGAGCTTGGCGAAGATGCTCGTGCAGTGCTTCTCCACGGTCCGTTCGGCGATGCCGAGCCGCTGGGCGATGGCCTGGTTCGCCCGGCCCTCCGCCATGAGCGCGAGGACGGCCCGTTCCCGCTCGGTCAGCACCCGCAGCGGATCATCGGCGTCGGCGCGCCGCCCGACGAGTTGGTCGATGACGATCGGATCGAACGCCGACCCGCCGGCGCCCACCTGGCGTACCGCGGTGGCGAACTCCGCGAGATCGGACACCCGGTCCTTGAGCAGGTAGCCGACGCCCCGGGCCCCGCCGTCGAGCAGTTCCACGGTGTAGCTGACCCGGACGTACTGGGAGAGCACCAGTACGCCGGTCCCCGGGTGCCGCCGCCGGATCTCCCGTGCCGCGCGCAGGCCCTCGTCGGTCCGGGTGGGTGGCAGCCGGATGTCGACGAGGGCAACGTCCGGGCGGTGCCGGGCCACGTCGGCGAGCAGCGCGTCCGCATCGGCCACACGGGAGACCACCGCGAATCCGGCCTCGGTGAGCAGCCGGGCGACGCCCTCACGCAGCAGGGTGTTGTCCTCGGCGATCACGACTCGCACGGCAGTACCGCCTCCACCCTGGTGCCGCCACCGGGCGGGCTGGTCAGGGTCAGCTCGCCACCGTTGTTGCGGGCCCGCTCCGCGATCCCGCGCAGCCCGGTGCCGGCCGCGGTGTCCGCCCCGCCCCGGCCGTCGTCGACCACCTCGACGGTCAACCGCCCGGTGTCCGCGTCGATCCGTACCTCGGCCCGACCGGCATCGGCGTGCTTGGTGACGTTCGCCAGCGCCTCGGCGACCACGTAGTACGCCGTTGTCTCCACCGACGCGGGCGGCGGGGCGGCGAGCCGGACGCGCAGCGACACCGGCACGGGTGTCAGTGCCATCAGCTCCCGGACCGCGCCCTCCAGACCCCGCTCGGTCAGCACCGGCGGGTGGATGCCCTGCCCGATGGCCCGTAGCTCACCCAGCACCGCGAACGCGGTACCCCGGGCCTCGGTGATCAGCGCGCGGGTCCGCTCCGGGCGCTCATCGAGGGCCGCGTCGGCCAGGCCCAGCACGAGCGGGATCGAAAGAAGCCGCTGCTGGACGCCGTCGTGCAGGTCTCGTTCCAGCCGCCGCCGTTCGTCCTCGGCCGCCCGCAGAACGCGATTCCGGGATTCGGCCACCTCGCGCAGCCGGGTGCGGAGGTCGGCGGTCAGGCGTTCGTTCTCCAGCGCCAGCGCAACGGCCGCGCACGCCGCGTCGACCAACTCGGGGTTGTCCAGCAGCGTGCGGTCGTGCACCAGAAGGGCGAGTGGCTCGCCGTTGCGGTCTATCCGGGTAACCGCGGCCCCGGCGTCCGGCGGCAGGTCGTGGCCGTCCAGGTCCACGTACCGGTCCACGCCCGGCACCCGGTACGTGACGCGCAGTGTCGGATCGTGCAACGTCTCGGCCAGCGCCCGCTGAATGCTGGGCGTCCCGGCCCCGGCACCGAGCCGGACCACCAGATCCGCGACCCCCGCCCGGTCCATCCGGCCTCGGAGCAGCGTGCCCAGGCAGGCCACCGGGATCGCGGCGAACGCCAACGGTGTGACGGCGGTGAGGTACGGGATCGGTGCGCCGGCGATCATCGCCGGCTTCACCACCACGAACAGCGTCGTCGCCAGCAGTGCCGCACCCGTCACCGGGGCGAGCAGACGCCGCTGCGTCACCGTGCCCCGACGCCACCGGGCCGCCTGCACCGCGATCACCGCGCAGCCGCTGAGCACCGCACCGACGGTGCCGGCGCCGGCTGCGACGCCGGGCGACGCCGGCACCAGCGCCTGGAGCAGCCCGGTCATCGCGGCGCTCAGGTATGCCAACCCGGCCGCCGCCCGGGCCGCCGGGCCGATCAACCGGCCGGACGGGAACGCCAGCATGACGTGTGCGAGGACCGCGACCCAGAGCCCGCCGACCAACCGGTCAATGCCGTCGGGGACCGGCAGTCGTGCCAGCGTCCACAGCAGACCCACGGCGACGAGGAGCGGTCCGGACCGGTTGCGCGGACGGACGTACCAGATCACGGAGCCGGCGGCCACGAAACTCGACGCGACGACGACTACGAATGCGGCTGACACCCGACCAGGATGACACCCCGCAGCTCGGGCATCCGCGAGGTCGTCGCGGAGGAACCGGCCGAACTCGGCCGGCCCACTGACCGCAGACTGGCGGAGTTTCATTACCTCTGACGTAGGTATAGTCGGATATCGCTGCCTTGGTAGGCTCGGCCCAGCCTGGCCGGCTCCGATATTAATAGACGGTTATTGATGTTTCGGTCCGTAGGTGTAACACTTGTGGAAAGCGCTCCCATGCCGATCATGAGTACCTGAGAACGGAGGATGTACTGTGCTTCCACGTAAGCCCGATCAATCCGGCCGGCGATCCCGGTCGGCCGTACGGCAGCCCCTCCGCGTGCTTGCCCTGCTGCTCGCCATGGTGGTCGGCATGCTGCCCTGGTCCGGCGTCGCCCAGGCCCACGGCACCATCATCAACCCGCAGTCCCGCCAGTACCAGTGCTGGAAGGACTGGGGCAACAACCACATGAACCCGGCCATGCAGCAACAGGACCCCATGTGCTACCAGGCGTTCCAGGCCAACCCGGACACCATGTGGAACTGGATGAGCGCGCTGCGGGACGGCCTCGGTGGGCAGTTCCAGGCCCGCACCCCGGACGGGCAGCTCTGCAGCAACGGCCTCTCCCGCAACAACAGCCTGAACCGGGCCGGACAGTGGAAGGCGACGAACATCAGTAGCAACTTCACCGTCCAGCTGTACGACCAGGCCAGCCACGGTGCCGACTACTTCCGGGTCTACGTCAGCAAGCAGGGGTTCAACCCCACCACCCAGACCCTCGGGTGGGGCAACCTCGACTTCATCACGCAGACCGGGCGGTACGCGCCGGCGCAGAACATCTCGTTCAACGTCTCGACCAACGGCTACACCGGACGCCACATCGTGTTCGTCATCTGGCAGGCCTCGCACCTCGACCAGGCGTACATGTGGTGCAGTGACGTGAACTTCAGCTGATCGGCATCACCGACAGCGGTACCACTCCGGCCCAGGACATCCCGTCCTGGGCCGGAGGCGTTCTGTTCGTCGAACCCGACGGGTCAGAGCCGGGCGAGCGCGGCCTTGAGCGGGTCGAGGCCGATCGAGCCCAGGTCGAGTGCGGCCCGGTGGAACTCCTTCAGGTTGAAGTCGGCACCCTTGCGGGCCTGCGCGTCCGCCCGGGCCTGCAGCCAGATCCGCTCACCGATCTTGTACGACGGCGCCTGCCCCGGCCAGCCCAGGTAGCGGTTCAGCTCGAACCGCAGGTTCTCGTCCGGCAGCCGGCAGTGCCCCCGGAGGAACTCCCAACCCAGCTCCGGCGTCCACACCTCACCCGGGTGGAAACCGAACGGGTTGTCCTTGGGGATCTCCAACTCCAGGTGCAAACCGATGTCGACGATCACCCGGGCGGCCCGGAACGCCTGCCCGTCGAGCATGCCGAGCTTGTCACCCGGATCCTCCAGGTAACCCAGTTCGTCCATCAGTCGTTCCGCGTACAGTGCCCAGCCCTCGCCGTGCCCGGACGACCAGGAGAGCAGCCGCTGCCAGCGGTTGAGCAGGTCGGCCCGGACCTGGGTCTGGGCCACCTGCAGGTGGTGCCCGGGCACCCCCTCGTGGAAGACGGTGGTCACCTCGCGCCAGGTGGAGAACTCGGTGATGCCCTGCGGCACCGCCCACCACATCCGACCCGGACGGGAGAAGTCCTCACTCGGGCCGGTGTAGTAGATCGCCCCGTCGCTGGTCGGCGCGAGGCAGCACTCGATCCGGCGTACCTGCTCGGGAATGTCGAAGTGGGTACCGTGCAGGTCGGCGATCGCCTTGTCGGCCAGCGCCTGCATCCAGTCCCGGAACGCCTCCTTGCCCTGGATCTGCCGGGCCGGGTCGGCGTCCAGCGCGGCGACCGCCTGGTCGACGCTGGCGCCCGGGCCGGCGATCCGGGCGGCCACCGCCAGCATCTCGGCCTCCAACCGGGCCAGCTCCGCGAACCCCCAGGCGTACGTCTCGTGCAGGTCGACCTTGGCGCCGAGGAAGTACTGCGAGGCGAGCTGGTAGCGCTCCAGCCCGGCGGCCTGCTTCTCCCGGCCCCGGGGCGCGAGTTCGTCGCGGAGGAACCGACCGAACTCGGCGGTGGCGGCGGTCGCCGCCGCGGCCGAACGGCGCAGGTCGGCGGTGAGCGCGTCACCGGCGGTCAGGCTCTCGACCAGGTTGTGGAAGAAGTTGTCGCCGTCCGGGTCGGTCCAGACGTCGCACTGCTTGGCGACCTCGACGATCTGGGCGCGGGAGCTGACGTGCCCGGCGTCGGCGGCACTCGCCAGCGTCGTCTTGTACGCCTGCAGCGCGCCGGAGAACTGGCCCAGCCGGGCGGCGATGTTGCTGACCGCCTCCTCGCCCTCGGTCGGCATCAGGTCGAAGACCTGGCGCAGTTCGTGCAGCCCGCTCTCGATGACGTTCAGTTCGCTGGTCACCTCGCCGGCGTCGTACCGGGCCAGTTCCAGACCCAGCCGCTCCTGCATCGCCTCCTTGGCGGTCCGTTCCGCCTCGGTGTCCGGCTCGGTGGCGTCGAGTGTGGCGAGGGTCCGCCGGGTCAGGTCGGCCTGGGCGGCGTAACCCTCCGGGGAGAAGTCGCCGAGTTGGTCGTCGTATCCCTTGATGCCGGCGTACGTCGCACCGGTCGGGCTCAGTCGGGCCCAGTCGTCGACGTACCGGTCGGCCAGCTCGTTGATTCGTCCCACGGTCCCGACCCTACGTGATGACCACCCGCACCCTCATCCGTGTTACCGCCGTCCGGTGTCGGCGTGGTGGGTGTGGTCTCCGACACCGGGCCCGGAAGTCGCGCGACACCGTCGTACGGCTCGGGCAGAGTGTCAGGGGTGACTGCCGCTGCCACTCCTGACAGAGTTCCCTCCCGGGCCTGGTTGCCCGGCTTTCTTGTCCTGGCTGCGATCTGGGGCTCCAGCTTCCTGTTCATCAAGCTCGGGGTCCGGGAGATGCACCCGCTCTACGTCACCCTCGGCCGGGTCGCCACCGGCGCGCTGACCCTGCTGGTGGTGCTGGCACTGCTGCGGGACCGGCTGCCCCGCGACCCGAAACTCTGGCTGCACCTCACCGTCTTCGCGGCGATCGGCATCGCCGTGCCGTTCACCCTCTTCGGCTACGGCGAGCAGCGGGTCTCGTCGATGCTCGCCGGCATCTGGAACGCCACCACGCCGCTGATCGTGCTGCCGTTGGCGGTGCTGGTGTTCCGGACCGAGCGGATGACGTTGCGCCGCAGCGTCGGGCTCGGGCTGGGCTTCGTCGGCGTACTGGTGGTGCTCGGGGTGTGGCAGGGGCTCGGCGGTGCCCAGTTCACCGGGCAGCTGATGTGTTTCGGCGCGGCGGCCTGCTACGGCGTCTCGATTCCGTACCAGAAGCGGTTCATCGCCGGCGGGACCGAGTCCGGGCTGGCGCTCTCCGCCGCCCAGCTGCTGATGGCGACCGCGCAGCTCGCGATTGTCGCGCCGCTGGTGGCCGGGGCCCCGCCGGTGCCGACCCGGCTCTCCGCCGAGGCGATCGCCAGTGTGCTGACGCTGGGCGCGCTCGGCACCGGCCTGGCCTTCGTGATCAACATGCGGAACATCCGGCTGGCCGGGGCGAGTACGGCCTCCACCGTCACGTACGTCATTCCGATCTTCGCGGTGCTGATCGGGGTCGTCGCGCTGCGCGAGCATCTCGCCTGGTACCAGCCGGTCGGGGCGGCGATCGTGCTGGCCGGGGTGGCGGTCTCCCAGGGACTGCTGGGCCGCAGCCGTCCCCGGGCGCAGGCCCGGGCGGCGGCCCCCGAACCGGTTCCGTCAGCCCGGCGCTGAGCCCGCCGGCACCGGATCGGGCGGTCAGCCGGCGTGCGAGCCGGTCCAGTCGAGCAGGCCCTCCGCCGACCACGTGTTGACCACCCGATCCGCCGGTACGCCGCACCGCGCCGCCCGGTCGCAGCCGAAGCGCTGCCAGTCGAGCTGACCCGGCGCGTGCGCGTCGGTGTTGATCGCGAAGAGACAGCCCGCCTCCACCGCCAGCCGGATCAGCCGCTTCGGCGGATCCTGCCGCTCCGGCCGGGAGTTGATCTCCACGGCCTTGCCGTGTTCGGCACACGCGGCGAAGACCGCGTCGGCGTCGAAGTCGCTCTCCGGCCGGGTCCGGGCCCGGTGCCCCCGGTCACCCGGGCCGGTCACCCCCGGCGGGCGGGCCGCGACCATCCGGCCCGTGCAGTGCCCCAGGATGTCCAGGTGCGGGTTGCCGACCGCGGTCACCATCCGCCGGGTCATCCGGCGGCGCTCGTCCCGCAGCTTGCTGTGCACCGAACCGACCACCACGTCCAGCCGGGCCAGCAACTCCTCGTCCTGGTCGAGTGAACCGTCCTCCAGGATGTCGACCTCGATCCCGGTCAGGATCCGGAACCCCTCCGGCAGTGCGTCGTTGACCGCGGCGACCCGGTCGAGCTGCTCGCGCAGCCGGGCCGCGGTCAGGCCCCGGGCCACGGTCAGCCGGGGCGAGTGGTCGGTCAACGCCAGGTACTCGTGACCGAGCTCGACCGCGGCGAGCGCCATCTCCTCGATCGGCGAACCCCCGTCGGACCAGTCCGAATGGGTGTGACAGTCGCCCCGCAACGCGGCCCGCAGCGCGGTCGCGGTCTCGTCCAGGTCGAGCCCCTCGGTGGCCAGCAGCCGGCGCAGGTAGACCGGTTCCTCGCCGCGCAGCGACTCGGCGACCGTCCGGGCGGTCACGTCACCGACCCCGGCCAGCTCGGTCAGCGTCCCCGCCTCCGCGCGGGCGACCAACTCCCCGGCGGGCAGGCCGGCCAGGGTCGCGGCCGCCGACCGGAAGGCCCGGACCCGGTACGTCGCCTCGTTGGCACGCTCCAGCAGAAAGGCGATCCGGCGCAGGTCGGCGACGGGGTCCCGGGCGGTCATACCGACACCGTAGCCACCGGACCTCCGCCGCGCACGGTACGCAGGCTGGTCGGACGGCTGATCCAGGTCCAGCCGTAAGAGGTTTGCGCACTGATGATCATCGTCGTAATGTCCCTGCGCCGTCCTCTGATCAGGGCGGTGACCGCGCCGTGACCCGGTGCGGGAGACAGAAACGGGGGAGGACAGGATGTCCGCGACTTTCCGTGCCCTGGCGTCGGTGGTGATGCTGGCCGGGTTCTACGTCGTCGCGCTGCTCCAACTGGGCGCCGCGCTGGCACTGGTGGTCTGGCTCGTCACGGTGATACCCGGGCTGCTGGCGGTGAAGCTCACCCTGCCGCTCATCGCCGCCTCGGGCGGCGCCGTCCTGGTCGCGCTCTGGAAGGCGGTCCGGAGCAAGCCCGAGCCGCCGCACGGGCTGCCGCTCGGCCCGGACCGGGCGCCGGAACTGTGGCGTACGGTGCGCGAACTGGCCCACGTGGTGGGAACCCGTACGCCGGACGAGATCCGGCTCGTGCCCGAGGTCAACGCGGCGGTCAGCGAGGACACCAAACTGCTCGGCCTGGTCGGCGGCCGGCGCATCCTCTACATCGGACTGCCACTGCTCCAGGCGATGAACCTCGACCAGATCCGGTCCGTCCTCGCCCACGAGCTGGGGCACTACTCCGGCCGGCACACCCGGCTCGGCGGCGTGGCGTACCGGGGACGGCTGGCGATCGGCGGCACCATCGGCCGGATCGGCCCCCGCAACCCGGTCGGCTACGTCTTCCGTGGCTACGCCCGGCTCTACCTGTTGGTCGACAACGCGGTCTCCCGGCGCCAGGAACTGGAGGCCGACCGGGCCTCGGTCCAGGTCGCCGGCCGGGACGCGGCCGCGTCCGCGCTGCGGGAACTGCCGGTGCTCGACGCCGCCTGGGGCTTCTTCCACACCCGGTACGTGCAGCCCGGTTGGTCCGCCGGATACCTTCCCGACGACCTCTTCGGCGGCTTCGCCGAGATCGTCGCCGCCCGGGCCGAGGAGCTGGCGAAGCTGCGAGCCAGCGAACCGGAGGAGACCGGCTCCCGGTGGGACACCCACCCGCCGATCGGCGAACGGATCGCCGTCATCGCCGCGATGCCCGACAACCCCGCCGCCTCGGACGACCGACCGGCCGGCACCCTGCTGCCCGACCTCGGTACCGCCGGCCGCCAGCTGCAGGAACTGGTGGTCGAGGCCGGCGACCGGACCCGACTGCCCTGGCCGGAGTTCACCCACGCGATGGTCGCCGCCGGGATGCAGCGAATGGCGGACAACGTCTACCGGGCGCTGGGTCGATTCACCGGTACGGAGGATCCGGGCCTGCCGGTCCTGCTCGAACTCGTCGAGTCGCGCCGGTTCCCCGAGTTCGCCGAGCAGTTCTTCCCCGACCACACCCGCAAGGAGGCGGTCGGTGAGTTCGTCGACGTGATGGACACCCTGCTGGTGAACGCGGCGGCCACCGCCGGTGCGGCGTACTGGCGGCACTCCTGGTCCGAACCGGCCCGGCTGGTCGGGCGGGACGGCGAACCGCTCGACCTGACCGAGATCGCCGCCCTGGCGGTCCGCCCGGAGACCCTGCCCGAGGCGCTCGCCCGGCTCGCCGCACTCGGCATCGACCCGGAGCAGGGTCGGATCGTGCAGCGGCGGGCCAGCGCCGACGGCTCCCGGCTGCTGGCCGGACTGGCGAACATCAAGGTCGACGGGGTGGAGCACGACATCCTGGTGCTCAACCGTGGGCTCGTCCTGATCGGCGGCCCGGGCAAGGCGGACAAGGGCACCAAGCGGCTCCAGGAGCTGGTCAGTTCGGTTCCGGTCGCGGAGCTGGCCGGTCGGCACCAGTTCCTGCCGTTCGAGGAGTTCACCGGCGCGGCCGTGCAGAAGCAGGTGCCGTTGAAGGCCCAGATCGCGCTGCACGACGGTCGCACGATCACCCTGCACGAGCAGTGGTCGAGCGAACTGTTGGAGAAGAAGAGCCGGGACACCCTGCTGGAGGCGCTGCAGACGGTCGCCCAGCGGTAGCGGGAACGCCGTCCGGCCCGGACCGCCGGCGCCGGTCGACGGAGTCTGGCGGTAGCCGGAAGCTCGTCCGGCCCCGGACCGTCGATGCGGTCAGCCGGTGGCGGTCGGCGGCGGGACGGGCCGGACGGCGGTGACCGTACGCCGGTCGGCGGCGACCCGGGTCACCCAGCCGCCGGCCCGGCCCAGCGCCAGCAGCTCGTCGGTCCGGGCCGGCAGCTCGACCGGGGTGCCGGCCCGGGGCGGCCAGGCCCGCCGGGCGGTCGAACCGGGCGACAGCCAGTCGCGCAGCGCGTCGATCGGGTCGCCGGTCTCGAGCGCGCTCCGCGCCGCACCCAACGCGGCGAGTACGGCGTCCAACGCCGGCCCGACCGCCGCCGCGTTACCACCGCACATCGCGGCGATCAGCTCCGGCCGGGTCGCGGCCACCCGGGTGCCGTCCCGGTACGAACCGGCGGCCAGGGCGGTGGCGAGTGGATCGTCGGCCGCGACGGCCGCCAACGCCGCCGCCAGCAGGTGCGGTACGTGGCTGACCGCCGCCACCGCCCGGTCGTGCTCGACCGCAGTGGCCGGCACCACCCGGGCACCCAGCCCGGTGACCAGCGTCGCCAGCTCCAGCCAGTCCGGCAGCGCGGTGACCCCCGGCTCGAGGCACAGCACCCAGGCACAGCCGGTGAAAAGCTCGGCGTCGGCGGCCCCGAAGCCCGAGGTCTCCCGGCCGGCCATCGGGTGCCCGCCGACGTACCCGGCGAGCCGGCCGGCACCGTCACCCAGGTGGCGGTCGACGAGGTCACGTACCGGCTCCTTGACCGACGTGACGTCGGTGACCAGGCCGGTGTAGCCGGTGCCGACCACCTCGGCCAGTACCCCGGCCACCGCCGGCAACGGGACCGCGACCACCACCAGGTCGGCGTGCGCCACCGCGTCCCGGATCGTCCGGGCGACCTGCCAGCGCTGCGTGGCCGGCGCCTGGGCGGCGGCGGTCCGCGCGGTGGCCCGGGTGGCCGGGTCGGCGTCGTAGCCGAGCAGCTGGTGTCCGGCGGCGGCGAGGGCGCGCAGCACCGACCCGCCGATCAGACCGAGGCCGACCACCGCGACGTTCACGGGGCTGACTCTCGCACACCGGCGCCGGTCACGGCTTGCTCGGGCAGCCCTTGTCGCGCTGGTATTCCCTGACCTTGGCGGCCGGTGAGGTGTGCCGCCCCGTCCGCCAGGCGTCGAGGAACGGCGCCGGCCAGACCGCGCCCCGGCGGATCCACCAGTCCCCGGTACGCCCACACACCGGCGAGATGCCGAAGTGCAGGTGACAGACGTTGTTGGCGTTCCCGGTCCGGCCGACCGTGCCGAGTTGCTGGCCGGCCTGGACCCGTACGCCGGCGTTGATGCCGCTGGCCACCGTGTTCAGGTGTGAGCCGTAGTAGCGCACGCCGTCGTCGCCGAGCAGCGAGACCGACTTCCCGCCGTTGTTCGGCCCCTGCGGGCCGGACTTGCTGTAGTTGTCGACCCGGCTCACCTCGAGGATCTTGCCGGCCGTCACGGCGACCACCGGTGAGCCGCAGTTGGCGAAGATGTCGGTGCCCGGATATCCCGAGTGTGTCGGGTGGTAGTCGACGTTTCCGGTCCGGACCGGGAAGGCGTACCGGTGGGTTCCGGTTGTCGCCGGCGAGCTGGTGGGCTTGCGCGACGGTGACCGGCTCGGGCTGGCCGACCCGGTCGGGGTGGGGGTCGGGCGCGCCGTCGGCGGCCCGTCGGTGGTCGCGGTCGGTGCCGCCAGCTCGGGCGGTTCGAAGCGCGGCGCCTCGGGCGGCCGTCGTACGTCGGCACAGCCGGCGGCGAGCGCCGTCACCAGCAGGGCGGCGCCGACCGGCGCCAGCCAGCGTCGGGCCGTCCGGTGTCCCCGCCGCCTGACCCGGTCGACCGGGTGCCCGCCCGTGCCGCTGTTTCCATCCCGGAACATCCGGCCATAGTGGCAGATCGTTCCGTCGTCCGCCGGCCCGTCCCCGGGGTGACCGGGACCGTCCGTCATGGTGCCGTGCAGCCGGGACGTCGCCGGGTGACGGCGCGGTGCCGTGCGGACGGGCGGAGGCTCGCCGGCGGCCCGGTAGGCTGCGTGTCGGGGCCACCGTCGGTGGGAACGCCAGACGGTGGCCGGGGTTCCGCGGCTGTGCCGTGGAGGGCCGACCGGAGGAGGACGGATGTCGCGACAGCCGGCGTTCGAGCCGTACCCCGGAGCGCCGCCGGCTCCGCCCGGCGGGCCGCCGCCGTCACCCGGCGCGTGGCAGTCGCCGCCCGGAGCGCCACCCGCGCCGCCACCCCCCGGCGCGCAGGCCCGGCCAGCCTGGCAGTGGCCGGCGCCGCCCGGCAGCCCGTCCGGTCTCTTCCCGGCCCGCCCGTCCCTGCCGCCACCGCGCCCGACCTACCGGGAACCCCATCCGGTACGCCTCGGCGCGGCCCTCGCCGGTGCCGGGTCGGCGGCCCTCTGGCTGCTGATGTTCGGCCTGCTCGGTCGTGACCTCGCCGGCTACCTCTGGTGGACGTGGTTCGCCGGTACGGTGGCCTGGCTGGTCGCCCTGCTGCTGGTCCGTCGTGGTGACCGGGGTGCCGCGGTGGGGGTCGCGATCGCCGTCGCGGTGGGTTGGGCGATCGCCATGGGGCTGCTGTTGACACGTTGGCGGTCGACCGCCGACTGGCCGCTCTGGTGACCGCGCGGACTGTCTGAAATCGGTCAGATCACCTTTCGGTCGCGGCGCTCGGTAAGGCTGTGGATGCAGCCCGCTACCGGCCTTGACGAACCGCCCGGGACTCGGCACTCTCGGCGTTATGGCCTGGACAGAACATCGACTCGACCCCGACCGCAGCCGCCGTCGGTTGCAGCTTCTCGCGGAGCTCGCCGGGGCCAAGTCGGTGCGCGAGCGGGAGCATCCGCGCCGCGCCCGCGTCGACCGACTGCGGGAGCTGATCGCCACCCGTCGCCGTCTGGCGAACTGACCCGGGCGGACCGCCCGCTCGATTCCCACCGGCTCCTTCGGGGCGTTGGGTGGGCCCACCCGGATACGACCGGATACCGTCACGCGTGACAGAGGGTCGGCTGTGACACGACGAGTCGGCTGTGATGTGCGGCTGGGGGCCGCGGGGTAATTGGGGGGACCGTGTCGTACTTCGCTGCGGCCGTGGTGCGCCACGCGTCCGGTTGGACCGCCGCAGAGGTGGATCTGAACGGCGCCGGCGACGTCGACGAGGTGGCGGACCTGCTCCGGGATGTCGACCCGGACGCCGACATCTCACTGCTCTTTGTCGAGTCGGACGACACGTATCTGGCCATCATGCGGCTGGACGAGGGCGAGGATCTGCGCATCTTCGGCTCCGACTCGGCGTACGCCGAGGAGTCGCGACTCGGCGCGCTGCTGGTCGGCGACCTCAAGGCGCCGGCGCTGGAGATCGACGACGTGGCCGAGCCGGCCGGAGCCTCGGCGAGCTCGACCGCCGACGCCGACGCCGACGACGAACCGGCGACAGATCCCGACGCCGACCCGGTCGGTGACGCGGACCTCCTCGCCGACCTCGGCATCTCCGCGCACCGCCTGCTCGCGCTCTGCGCACACGAGGGCATGATGCCGGCCGACGTCACCACCGAGGTCTGTCAGGTGCTCGGCTGTGGCAACGAGGTCGAGGAACTCCGCGAGGCGTGATCGGACGCCGGCAGCGGCACGAGTCGTGGATGCGGCGGGCCCTGGAGGTCTCCGTCGCTCTCCCACCGCAGTCCGCTGCCCTCCCGCCGCAGCCCGACGTTCCGGTCGGTGCGGTGGTCTACGGGCCGGACGGCGCCGAACTCGCGGTCGGGCGTAACGAGCGGGAACTCACCGGAGACCCGACCGCGCACGCGGAGATCCTCGCGCTGCGCCGGGCCGCCACGGTGGTCGGCGAGTGGCGGCTGACCGGCTGCACCCTGGTCGTGACGCTGGAGCCGTGCACCATGTGCGCCGGCGCGCTGGTGCTGGCCCGGATCTCCACCCTGGTCTTCGGCGCATGGGAGCCGAAGACCGGCGCGGTCGGCTCACTCTGGGACGTGGTACGCGACCCTCGGCTCAACCACCGCCCCGAGGTGTACGGCGGAGTGCTGGCAGCGGAGTGTGCCACCGCACTCCGCACCTTCTTCCGCTGACCAGCTTTTCCACAGGGTTGTGGACAACTTGGGGAACCTGTGGAAAACGTGTGTACGACGCTCGTCCCGGAGCGCCCGGCGCCGGCATCCCGAAGCCCGGGGACGGTCGCATTCTCAGTGATCATGACCGGTGGACGGGCCCGGACGGGGCCGTTGTCCCCGACTCCTTCCGGTACCACGGCCGGGTTCCCGGACTGTGGAAACGTTACTGGTCCGACCGGGCCGCGACGGCCGGCAGCGTCACCGTCACGACCAGGCCGCCACCGTCGCGCGGCTCGGCGTGCACCGTACCGCCGTGGGCACCGGCCACCGCCCGGACGATCGACAGGCCGAGCCCGAAACCCCGTCCGCCGTCGACCCGCTCCTGACGCAGTCGCCGGAACGGCTGGAAGATCGTCTCGATCTCGTACCCCGGCACGACCGGCCCGGTGTTCGCCACGATCAGCCGCGCCCAGCCGTCGACGGTGTCGGTGCTGACCCACACCCACCCGTCGGTCGGGACGTTGTGTCGTACCGCGTTCTCCAGCAGGTTCTGGGTCAGCCGCTCCAGCAGGACCGGGTCACCGGTGGTGGGCGCGGGCGTCGACCGCAGGTGTACCGGGATGTCGGTCGTCGCGGACGCCTGGTCGGCCAGGTACGTGACCACCTCGGCGAGGTCGACCGGCGTACGGTCGACGACCCGCTGCTCCGAGTCGGCGAGGGTGAGCAGCCCGTCGATCAGCCGCTCGTGGCGTTCGTTGACCGCCAGCAGCGTCTCGCCGAGCTGGCGCAGCTCGGCCGGAGCGTCCGGGCGGGTCACCGCGAGTTCCAGCAGTGACCGGTTCAACGCCAGTGGCGTACGCAGCTCGTGCGAGGCGTTGGCGACGAACCGGCGCTGCCCGTCGAAGGACCGGTCCAACCGTTCCACCATCAGGTCGAAGGTGTCGGCCAGCTCCTTCACCTCGTCGTGCGGCCCGCGCAGGGCGATCCGTTCGTGCAGCCCGTGCCCGGCCACCCCGGCGCCGGCGATCCGCCGGGCGGTGCCGGTGATCTGGTGCAGCGGCTGCAACGCCCGGCCGGCGATCAGCCAGCCGAACCCGACGGCGATCGTCGACACCACGGCCAGTGCGATGCCACCCTGGGTGAGCAGCGACTCCAGCGCGTTCGCCCGGGCCTCGTCCTGGAGCTGCCGGGCGTAGATCCGCAGCTGGTCGATGTTGTCGGGGGAGAGCAACTTACCGGGATCCACCCCCGGTGCCAACTGTTTGACGTCGGCCAGCTTGACCCCGACCGGGCTGGGCATCTGCTGCCCGACCAGCACGTACGTCACGCCGAGCAGGACGATGCCGGCGAGCAGGAAGAGACCGCCGTAGACGAGGGTCAGGCGGGCGCGGATGGTCAGTCGTTTCACCGGATCTGATACCCCACTCCCGGCACCGTCTCCACGACCTGCGGGTCGCCGAGCTTGCGGCGCAGCTTCATCACCGTCACCCGGACCACGTTGGTGAACGGGTCGATGTGCTCGTCCCAGGCCCGTTCCAGCAGCTCCTCGGCGGAGACCACGGCTCCGCCGGCCCGCATCAGCTCGGCGAGCACGGCGAACTCCTTGCGGGACAACGCGACGTACCGGCCGTCGCGGTAGGCCTCGTGCCGGGCCGGGTCGACCACGATCCCGGACCGGACCAGTTTCGGCGGTGCCGCCGGCCGGGCCCGCCGGAGCAGCGCGTGCACCCGGGCGGAGAGCTCCACCAGCGCGAACGGCTTACCCAGGTAGTCGTCGGCGCCGATGGCCAGCCCGGCGACCCGGTCCCGGACCGCCGAGGCGGCGGTGAGCATCAGCACCCGGGTCTCGCCCCCGCCGTCGACGATCGCCCGGCACACGTCGTCGCCGTGCACCACCGGCAGGTCACGGTCGAGCACCACCACGTCGTAGTCGTGGACGCCGAGCCGCTCCAGGGCGGCGTCGCCGTCGTACGCGACATCGACCGCGAACGCCTCCCGCCGCAACCACTCGGCGATCGCGTCCGCGAGCAGCTTCTCGTCCTCCACCACCAGCACCCGCATCGCCCAATGGTGACTCGCTCCCGGTAACCCCGCCGTTAACGCCGCCCCGGCGACTGCCCGGGAAGGGCGACCGGGGCGGATAACCGGGGCGTAAACGTCGACGGTTACGCCCGGGATACCGCCGACGGTGTCGACTCGTCCGTATCGGCCGGCGGACCGCGTCGGCCCCACGGAAGGAGTTGTGCCATGCGCCGACGATTGTTCGGCGGCCTGCTGGCCCTGCCGTTGCTGCTCGGTCCGGTGCTCGCCGGGTGTGCCGGTGGGCCGAGCGGGCCGGAGGTGGCCACCGCCGGCGGCGGGGCCGGCGCGTCACCGAGCACCAGCGCCGCGCCGGTCAGCGACGAGGACCGGCAGCGGGAGTTCGCCCGCTGCATGCGGGAGAACGGTGTCGAGATGCCGGACCCGGAGCCCGGCAAGGGCCCCCGGATCCGGCTCGGTGGGAACGTCGACCCGGAGAAGGCGCAGGCCGCGATGGAGCAGTGCCGCCACCTGCTGCCCAACGGCGGCAAGGCACTGGATCTCAGCCCGGAGCAGATCGAGCGGATGCGGGAGATGGCGAAGTGCATGCGGGAGAACGGCGTTCCGGACTTTCCGGACCCGAACCCGGACGGCAGCCTCGACCTCAAGTCGCTCGGCCTCAAGCTGGACGACCCGAAGCTGAAGGCCGGTCTGGAGAAGTGCCGTAAGGGCGGCCCGGTCGTGATCACGGGTGGGGGCGGCAAGTGACGACCGGCACACCCGTACCAGCCGGTCCGTCGGTGTCGACGGCGTCCGCCACCGACACCGACGACCGGGCCCAGGAACAGCCGTCCCCGACCGGTCCGGGCCGGCGCCGCCGGTCCGGCCGGGTCCGGGGGGTGGCGGTCGCGAGCACCGCCGTGCTCGCGGTGGCGGCCGGGGTCGCGGCCGCGGTCGGCTACGGCGGCAACGACGGGGGTACGGCGACCGCCAGTGTGCTGCCCCCGGCGACCGCCCAGGTCACCCGGCAGACGCTGGTCGACGCGGAGACCGCCGACGGCGAGCTCGGGTACGGCGAGACGCGTACCGCCGTGGCCCGCACCCCGGGCACGGTCACCTGGCTCGCCGACACCGGCGACCGGGTCGGCCGGGGCAAACCGCTGTACGCGGTCGACAACCACAAGACCGTCCTGCTCTACGGCAGTCTGCCGGCGTACCGGACGTTGCGTCCCGGGCTGACCGGTGCGGACGTCGAACAGTTCGAGAAGAACCTGGCGAAACTCGGCTACGACGGGTTCACCGTCGACGACGAGTACACGTCGGCGACCGCCGATGTGGTCGAGGAGTGGCAGGACGACCTCGGGCTGGAGCAGACCGGTCGGGTGGAACTCGGCCAGGTCGTGTACGCCTCCGGCGAGGTCCGGGTGGAGAGCCACGAGGCGACGGTCGGGGACGCGGTCCAGCCGGGGGCCGGAGTGCTCGGCTACACCAGGACGGCCCGGGTGGTGACCGTCCTGCTGGACGTGGACGACCAGCGGCTGGCGAAGCGGGACGCCGAGGTCACCATCACCCTGCCGGACGGCAAGGACGTCGCCGGAAAGATCACCGGCACCGAGACGGTGATCGAGACCGGTAGCGGCGCCAACGCCGAACCGGAGACGAAGATCGAGGTGACCGTGGCGGCCGACGACCCGAAGCAGCTGGCCGGCTTCGACCGGGCGTCGGTCGAGGTCGCCTTCACCGCCGAGGAACGTACGGACGTGCTGACCGTGCCGGTCGCCGCGCTGCTCGCGCTCGCCGAGGGCGGGTACGGCGTCGAGGTCGTCGACGGGACCAGCACCCGGATCGTGGCGGTACAGACCGGGTTGTTCGCCTCCGGCCGGGTGGAGATCTCCGGTGACGGGCTGGCCGAGGGGGCGACCGTGGGGATGCCGAAGTGACCGGGGAGCAGGGCATCGTCGTACTCGACCGGGTGACGAAGGTCTATCCGGGCGGGGTGACCGCACTCGGCGGGGTCTCGCTGACCATCCGGGCCGGGGAACTGGTGGCGATCGTCGGGGCGTCCGGTTCCGGCAAGTCGACCCTGCTGCACCTGATCGGCACCCTGGACCGGCCGTCCGACGGTTCCGTGCACATCGACGGGTACGACGTGGCGAAGCTCTCCGACCGGCGACTGTCCGCCCTGCGGTCGTCCCGGATCGGGTTCGTCTTCCAGCAGTTCCACCTGGCTCCCGGCGTGCCGGTGGTGGACAACGTCGCCGACGGGCTGCTCTACGCGGGCGTACCGCTGCGGCAGCGCCGACGGCGGGCGGAGGCCGCGCTGGTCCGGGTCGGGCTCGGGCACCGGCTCGACCACCGGCCGCACGAACTCTCCGGCGGTGAACGGCAGCGGGTGGCGATCGCCCGGGCGGTGGTCGGCAATCCGCCGCTGCTGCTCGCCGACGAGCCGACCGGCAACCTCGACTCGACCTCCGGGGCGGGGGTGCTGGCGCTGCTACGCGAACTGCACGCGGCCGGGACGACGGTGGTGGTGATCACCCACGACCGGGAGATCGCCGCGAGTCTGCCCCGGCAGGTCCAGGTCCGGGACGGCCGGGTGGTCGCCGACACCGGCACCGACACCGACACCCGCGTCGGGTCCCGGGCCGTCGACGTCGGGCGGGCGGTCGCCGTACCGGAAGGGGTGCGCTGATGGTCGGGTCAGACCGTGCCGCCCGGCTGGTGCCGGCCCGGCTGCGGCCGCGAGACGTGCTGCGGGTCGGCGGGGTCGGGCTGCGGACCCGGCCGCTGCGGGCCTTCCTCTCCGCGCTCGGCATCGCGATCGGGATCGCGGCGATGATCGCCGTGGTCGGCATCTCCTCGTCGTCGCGGGCCGAGCTGGACCGGACGCTCGCCGCGCTCGGCACCAACCTGCTGACCGTCGCCCCCGGCAGCACCATGTTCGGCGACGACGCGCAGCTGCCCGAGGAGTCGGTGGCGATGATCGGCCGGATCGGTCCGGTGCAGCAGGTCTCCGCCACCGGCACCCTTTCGGAGGCCCGGGTCTACCGCAGCGACCGGATCCCGGCGGCGGAGAGCGGTGGGATCGCCGCCCGGGCCGCTCGACTCGACCTGCTCGACACGGTCGGGGTGACGGTCGCCAGCGGCACCTGGCTGAACGAGGCGACCGCGCGTTATCCGGCGGTGGTCCTCGGCGCGTCGGCGGCGCAGCGGCTCGGGATCGGCAGCGCCGATCCGGACGTCCAGATCCAGGTCGGCGGGAGGTGGTTCACCGTCGTCGGGATCCTGACCCCGGCACCGCTCGCCCCGGAACTGGACCTGTCGGCGCTGGTCGGCTGGGCGGCGGCCCAGACGTACCTGGACTTCGACGGCCACCCGACCACCGTCTACACCCGGTCGGCCGAGTACGCCGTCGAGGCGGTCCGGGCGGTGCTCGGCGCCACCGCCAACCCGCAGGCGCCGAACGAGGTGGAAGTCTCCCGGCCCTCGGACGCGCTCGCCGCGCAGCAGGCGACCGACGAGGCGTTCACCGG
The DNA here is from genome assembly GCF_039871775.1 of Plantactinospora sp. B5E13. Classification (NCBI taxonomy): domain Bacteria; kingdom Bacillati; phylum Actinomycetota; class Actinomycetes; order Micromonosporales; family Micromonosporaceae; genus Plantactinospora; species Plantactinospora sp. B5E13. Next base: position 31,219 of record NZ_JBDPLT010000039.1, on the reverse strand, counting down.
GCTGCTGCTCGGACTCGGCGCGGTCGCGCTGCTGGTCGGCGGGGTCGGGGTGGCGAACACGATGGTGATCTCGGTGCTGGAACGGCGGGCCGAGATCGGGCTGCGCCGTTCGCTCGGCGCCACCCGGGGCCAGGTACGCACCCAGTTCCTCGCCGAATCGCTGCTGCTCTCCGCGTTGGGCGGGGTCGGCGGGGTGCTGATCGGGATCGGGGTCACCTCCGGGTACGCCCTCTCCCGGGACTGGCCGACCGTCGTGCCGAGCTGGGCGATGGCCGGCGGGGTCGCCGCCACGCTGCTGATCGGCGCGGTCGCCGGGCTCTATCCGGCGATCCGGGCCGCTCGGCTCGCCCCGACGGAGGCCCTCGCCACCCCCTGACGGGTTCCGGGGCCCGCCCCAGCCGGCGAAACCGGCTCCCTCCCCGGGGCGGGTCCCGGCCGTCAGGGGCTCCACCGTCGGCCGACGTCGAGCGCCTGTCATCGGCCGGGATGTGGATGTCTGGCGGCGGTGCCCGAACTCAGCGGGTGGCCGACCGTGCGATGACCGAGTCGATCAGCGAGCACATCAGGCCCGCGGCGGCGGTCACGTCGAGACCGTTTCTGCGTACGAGGGACTGCCAGGTGCTGAAGGCCGTGGCATGGCCGACGGCCGCCTGGAGCAGGGAACGGTCGGCGGTGGACGAATACCCTCCGGTCAGGGCTTCGCCGACCGTGTCCAGATACTCGGCGAAGGGTTCGATGACCTGTTTGATCTCGGCGGACCGGTCACTGTCCCGGAGGGTGTTGGCCAGCACCGGCTCCACCGCAGCATAGAAGTCGTAGAGTTCCTCGAGCGCCGTGGCGATCCGCTCGCGGGGTGGTTCGAGCGCCTGCCACGCCGTGACGTCCGGCCAGGGGTGACGCTTCCAGTATTCGGTGGAGCATGCCTGCAGCAGGTCCGCCTCGGTCGGGAAGTACCGGTAGACCGTGTGCCGCTGCACTCCCGCCAACGCCGCGATGTCGACAATGGTGGTTCGGGCCGGTCCCACCGTCCCGTGCAGTTCGATCGCCGCGTCCGTGATACGTCGACGCGTCTCGGCCATCGCCTCGGCGCGACGCCGAAGCTCGTACCTGCGGGTGACACCCTTACCGTCAGCCATCGCCTCTCTCCTGGCGTTCCTGCCGCAAGTGTGCCCGACAGTGGCCCGCTGCGGCCGGGGGTGGACGGAGGTCGGGAGTTTCCGTACCGGTGCTTCAGGTTCATTCGCTGATGTGCCGTGTTGTTCTGTCTGTCGGCTTCCGCTTGCCCCGGTCCGCTCTCGGCGTCGCCTCTAATTTCAATGTACATGTGTGTTCTGCGAAACTTGCCGGTCCGCCGGGCCGCCGCTACATTTTCAGGGAACGTTGGTGTGCGGTGAAATTTTTGGCCCGCCGGCGCCCACCCGCTACCCGGGCGCGTCGGCCGGCCCGCCCACGCCGTCGTACCCCCGCCGCCCGCCCCTGCGCTGACGGCACCGCGCCCGACAGGGCGGATCAGAGACGGAGACAGCACGGTGACGCAGATGCAGTCGGTAGTCGTACCCGGGCTCGGCCAGCCATGGGAGCTGAGGAGCGCGGACGTTCCAGAGGTCAGAGCGGGGCAGGTCCTCGTCAGGGTCCACGCCAGCGGAATCTGTGGCACCGACGTGTGGATCACCGAGGGAAAACTGTCGTTCGGCGTCGACTTCCCGATGCGGCTCGGACACGAGGGTGTCGGTGAGGTCGTCGCCGTCGGGGAGGGGGTGACCGCCCGCTCGGTGGGAGACCGGGTCGGACTGCTCACCCTGCAGAGCGGCTGCGGGACCTGCGCCTGGTGTCGGCGGGCCGAGCCGCTGGACTTCGTCACCGCCGCCAACTGTGCGCAGCCGGTGCTGACCGGAATGAACGTGGACGGCGCCCACGCCGACTACGTCGCCATCCCCGCGGACGCCACCGTCCCGTTGCCCGACGGGCTGCCGTACGAGCACGCCGCCCCGCTGATGTGCATCGGCTACACCGCGTGGAGCGGCCTGCGCCGGGCCAACCCCCAGCCGGGCGAGCGGATCGCGGTCTCGGGCATCGGCGGCATGGGCCACCTCGCGATCCAGTACGCCAAGGCGAGCGGCCTCACCACCATCGCCGTCACCGGTTCACCCGAGAAGCAGGAACTGGCCCGCCAACTCGGCGCGGACATCGTCGTGGCCACGGGCGCCGAGCTTCGGGAAGCGGGCGGAGCGGACATTCTGCTGCACACCAACAGCTCCAACAGCGCCGCGGCGGACGCCCTCCAGGGAGTCGCGCCCCGGGGCCGTGTCGTGCTCATGGGCATCGGGTTCGACACCTTCGCCGTACCCAACATGCCGATGATCATGAACAGCCTCCAGCTTCTCGGCTCCGCCCACAACGGCACCCGGTACCTGGTGGAGGCCCTGCGGATCGCCGCCGAGGGCAAGGTCACCCCGATGGTCGAGACCTACGACAAGAACCGCGCCGCCGAGGCGTACCAGCGGGCTGCGGACGGAAAAGCCCGCTTCCGCAGCGTCATCACCTACGCCTGACCGACAGTCCCGTCCGGCGTATCCGTCACAGAGATCACAGGAGAAGAGCAGTCTTGCAACCCACCGCAGGTCATCCGAGTCCCACACCCTTCAGCGGGGAGGCGGTCGCCGCACTGGTCGCCGCCACCGACGGGCTCGTGCTGCTGCCCGGCGACGAGGGGTACGCGGCCGAATGTGCCGCGTACAACCTGGCCACCCCACACCGGCCGGCGATCGTGGTCGGTGCCACGAGCCCAGGCGACGTCCAGGCAGCCGTGCGGTTCGCGGTCGCCCACAACCTGCCGGTCGCCGTGCTGGCCACCGGTCACTCGGCACTCTCCTCGAACGGAGCGGTGCTGATCACCACCCGCCGGATGGACTCGGTGACCGTCGACGCCGAACGGCGAACTGCCCGGATCGCGGCCGGAGTACGTTGGCAGCAGGTCATCGACGAGGCCAGCAGGTACGGGCTGGCGCCGCTGAGCGGCTCGGCGCCCACCGTCGGCGCGGTCAGCTACACCCTCGGCGGTGGGCTCAGCCCGATCGGCCGGACCTTTGGTTACGCCGCCGACCACGTACGCCGCATCGAGCTGGTGACCGCGGACGGTGCCCTACGTGAGGTGAGTGCGGAGCAGGAGCCGGAGTTGTTCTGGGCGCTGCGCGGCGGCAAGGGGAACTTCGGCGTCGTCACCGCCCTGGAGTTCAACCTCTTCCCGTTCGACCGGATCTACGGCGGCGGCCTCTACTTTCCCGGTGAGCGGGCCGCCGAGGTACTCACCGCCTGGAGCGCCTGGACCGCCGACCTGCCGGACGAGATGACCTCGTCGATCGCGCTGCTCCGGCTGCCCCCGGCCCCCGAACTGCCGGAGCCGCTGCGGGGACAGTTCGTGGTCCACGTCCGGATCGCGTACGTCGGACCGGCCGAGGAGGGCGCGCGACTGGTCGCGCCCCTGCGGGCGATCGGCCCGACCTTGATCGACTCGGTGGCGGACCTGCCCTACGTCGCCGTCGGCTCGATCCACAGCGACCCGCCGATGCCGATCCCGTTCCACGACCGCTCGACCCTGCTCCGGGAGTTCAGCCCGGAGGTCGTCAACACGGTCGTCCAGCTCGCCGGCCCGGACGTGCAGAGCCCGCTCGTCGCGTTGGAGATCAGGCACCTCGGCGGCGCGCTGGACCGCCGACCCGGGTCGGGGAACGCGATCGACACCCGCGGTTCGGCGTTCCTCCTCTACGGTGTCGCCTTCGGCGGCCCCGACCAGGCCGAGGCGTTCGACGGGTACCTGACCGGTCTGATCGCCGCGGTGGAGCCGTGGAGCACCGGGCAACGCTTCGTGAACTTCTTCAGCGCCGCCGACGCCACCACCGAGGGGGTACCGGCCGGGTACCGCCCAGAGACGTACCAGCGGCTGGTCGAGGTCAAGAAGGCGTACGACCCGCAGAACATCTTCCGGCTGAACCACAACATCCCGCCCGCCTGACACTACGGGCACAGGTAATCCCGCCCGCGGGTCCTGCCCGGTAACTGGTACCGGGCAGGACCTGCGGGCGGTGTCGATTCGGGTTTGCTCGTGGTCCTCCGAGATCTCTTGGTGGGACGACGGGCGGTCAGGCGACGATGGTGTCCAGGGCGACCTCGACCATCTGCCCGAAGGTCTGCTCACGCTCCTGGGCGGTGGTCGCCTCACCCCGCTTGATGTGGTCACTGACGGTCAACACGGTCAACGCCCGCGCCTTGAACCGGGCCGCGATCGTGTAGAGCGCCGCCGATTCCATCTCGACCGCCAGTACGCCGTACTCGGCGAGGCTGTCGTACAGGTCGGGGCGGTCGGTGTAGAAGGCGTCCGCGGCCAGCACCGGCCCGACCCGCATGCTGATGCCGCGCCGCTGGGCCACCTCGACCGCCGTACGCAGCAGCCCGAAGTCGGCGACCGGGGCGTAGTCGATCAGTCCGTCGAACCGGACCCGGTTCATGTTCGAGTCGGTCGAGGCGCCGTTCGCCGCGATCACGTCCCGCAGGTTCAGGTCGTCGCTGAGCGCCCCGCAGGAGCCGACCCGGATCAGTGAACGGACCCCGTACTCGTTGATCAGCTCGTGGGCGTAGATGGAGGCCGAGGGCATGCCCATCCCGGAGCCCTGCACCGATACCTCGGTACCGTGCCAGCGGCCGGTGAAGCCGAGCATGCCGCGCACCGTCGAGTAGCACTTGGCGTCCTCGAGGTAGGTCTCCGCGATCCACTTGGCCCGCAGCGGGTCGCCCGGCATCAGGACCCGCTCGGCAATCTCGCCAGGCTTGGCGCCAATGTGCGTACTCATGTGAGGTGATCCTGCCACGTCGGCCCGACGGATACCGCCGCGACGTACGCCGGAGGCGTCAGGTACCCTTCTCGGCGGTGGTGTGTCCGAGTGGCCTAAGGAGCACGCCTCGAAAGCGTGTGAGGGTTTACGCCCTCCGCGGGTTCAAATCCCGCCGCCACCGCCACTGAACAGGCAGAACGCCCGGCAAGTCCGCGAGGACGAACCGGGCGTTTCGCTATCTCAAGATCGCTAGTCTCATTCGTCGTCTCAGTAGCCTCGCGCCTGGCTGCGCCCTGTCGGCCCTGCGCCGGGTGACACCCGGAGGAGTTCGGTGAAGACTTTCGGCTGGCGATGGCTGGACGAAGGGGTGGTTACCGTGTGTTTCTGCGTCGTGATCGCTCGATACAATGCTAGCCGGCTATATTTGTGATCTTTTCCGTCTGGGCGGCGAAGGGGGGTGAGAGGCAACCATGTTCGAGTTTTTTCCGATCCATGACGTTACTGATTGGAAATTGATCAGGGTTGAGACTATCGGGGCGGATGAGAAGTATTGGCTCGCCCAACCGGGATCAGAAAACTGCTGGCTGTTCAAAGCAAATAATGTTCACAAGGTGGACGGTCGTACGTGGTCTCAGCGAGAGGACTTTTCTGAAAAGGTTAGTGGTGAGTTGGCTCTCAAGATGGAAATCCCCTGTGCTCGCATAGAATTAGCAGAGCGTGGAGGTGAAAATGGTTGCGTATCACTGAACCTCTGTCCGCTTGGTTGGGAGTTGCAGCCGGGGGTCGTTCTCATGGATGGGCTTTTGGTAGACTACGTCCCAGGATATGAGCGAGGTAATCGGACGCGCGCTGGACACTCTTTGGAAAATATCCGTCGGGCACTAGCCGACTATGGCCCTCCCCCGAATGCGGCGGTGCCGGATTGGTTCGATGCTTTTGATGTTTTTGCCGGATATGTCACCTTCGATGCGATTATTGCCAACCGTGACCGACATGATGAGAACTGGGCGGTAATTCGACCGCCTTCTGGTGAGCTGCCCGGTGCCCTTGCGGGATCGTTCGATCATGCCCGCGCACTTGGTTCAACGCTGGTTGAAGAGCGCATGGCGGGCCTCCTTGGCGCTGACGGGATCGCTGCTTGGGTTGAGCGAGGGACTGCATGGCGGTTCGAGCACGACCCAGCCCGGGGATGCCCCACCCTTGTTGAAGCAGCTCGTTTGGCTCTCAGCATGGTGAACTCCGAGGTTCGTGATCACTGGCTCGATCGTGTGAGGCAGATCACATCAGCTGACGTTGGTGAGATCACTCGCCGGGTCCCAGGGATGTCAGAGGTTGTCAGTACGTTTATCGAACAGGTCGTGATGGCGAACCGAAGGAGGGTCCTCGATGGCTGCTAGCGGCATGTCGACGAGCCCCGCCCGAGCGGCAGGCGGGGGTGTTCGCGCAATGCGTAGGTTGGCGGTGGCATGGCAGCATCCAGAGATTCGGACCATACAGCCTGTCGGGATTTTGACGTACGACGGACAGCAATACACCTTTGGTTACGTTCAAAATGTTTACTCAGTTCCAGGATTTAAACCCTTTGTTAGTTTTCCGGATTTGAGTCGTTCCTACTCATCGACGCGATTGTTTCCTTTGTTTGCCCAGCGCGTAATGGATCCGCGACGGCCCGACTTCGCGCGCTATGTGCGGACGCTTGACCTCACCTCCGAAGACGCAAATCCTTGGGAGCAGCTAGTTCGGTCAGAGGGGCGTCGAGCAGGCGACGCGATCATGGTCTTCCCTGAACCTGTCTTAGGGGATGATGCGTCGACGCGATACAACTTCTTGGTCCACGGAATCCGTCACATATCGCCGGTGACTCCCGATGTGGAGGTCCGCCTTTCGCGCCTCCGGCAAGGTGATCGGCTGGTTCTTGTGCCGGAGCCATTGAATCCCAAGAATGAGCGGGCGTTGTTGGCTGCCGATCAAGAGAAAGCCCCGCTTGGCTGGGTTCCGGATCTCTTGCTCGACTATGTTCATGCAGTGCGCGCGGGCGGCAATTATAAAATCGTCGTGCGGCATGTCAATGGTCCAGAGGCACCAATCCACCTACGCTTGCTCGTTCAGATATCTGGAACTGTTTCGTCTGGCTATAGGCCATTTGCGGGGAGTTCTTGGGAGCCGCTAGCGGCATAGTCATCCCAAGCGAGTCGATGGAAGGTCGATGCTCATCCCGTCTGGCAGCGGACGGACGAGACTGCCAGGCATGGCATTCAAGGTGTCTCGTTTGACCAAATCAAGCCGCCGACCCGCTTCGCGATGTCCCGCCGGATCTGTCCCGTGATGTGCTGGTATCGAGAGGCCATCGAAGAGTTCGACCAGCCCATGATGCCCATCACGGCTCGCTCCGGTACGCCAAGGATCAGCAGCACCGTGGCGGCCGTGTGCCGGGCGTCGTGTAGCCGTCCGTCCCGGAGTCCGGCCAGCCTGAGTAGCCGTTTCCACTCGTCGTAGTCGGTCCGCGGGTTCACCGGCTCACCGGTCGGCGTGGCGAACAGCCAACCGCCTTCCCGCCAGAGTTGCGCCGCCTGGTCACGTTCCTCGTCCTGTTCCTTGCAATGCTGCCGGAGCAGCGTGATCAGTTCGTCCGGCAGGCCGATGCTTCGGCGACCCGCACGCGACTTCGTCTCGGTGGTCTCGGTGCGAAGCGGCACACGGTCAGGGCAGTGTCCGCCAAACTTCCGGCCGCACTGACCATCGCACCCGTGCCGCCATTTCGGGCGTTGCCTGCCACGCCGTACGGTCAACACGCCGGCCTCCAAATCCACGTCCGACCACTTGAGGCCGAGTGCCTCGCTCTGCCGTAGTCCGAGGGCAAGGGCGATTGCCCATCGGGCGTGGTTCCGCCGTTCGCTGGCAGCGGCGAGTAGCCGTTGAATCTCGCTGACCGAGTACGGCTCGATCTCCTCGTGGGGAAGGCGTGGTGCCTTCGCCAGTGAGGCCGGATTTCGGACGAGGTGACCTCGGCGTACAGCTTCGTTGAGTGCCGTACGGATAGTGCGGTGTGCCTGATGCGCCGTTGCCGGCGCGCTCCCGCTCCGCATCATCTGGCGGTACAGCGTCTCAAGGTGCTCCGGTTCCAGCCGGTCTATCCGGTGGCCACCGACGCCCGGGATCAAATGCCTCCGAACGGCGACGCGGTATCCAGCGAGAGTGTTCTCACGCACCGACTGCGCTGCGATGTTCTCGACCCAGTGCGTGAGCCACTTCTCTACGGTCCAACGCTGGCCAGCCTTGCGAACGGTGCCGCTGTCCCGCTCCCGCTCCAGGGCACGGACCTTCCGGATCACCTCGGCCTCTGTCATGGCCTGGACGTGGCGCCGGTCCGGGCGCCCGTTGTTCTTCACGCCGACAGTGACTCGACCGTGCCAGTAGCCGTCACTGCCCTTGTAGATGCTGGATGCGCCATCGGGTTTGCGTCCCATGTCTGTCTCCCTCAGGCGGCCGGGGCGATGGGTTGGTCAAGCAGGGCGGTTACGTATTCGTCCAGGCAGCGGACGGGAACGCGGCGAAGTCGGCCGATGGTGACCGAGCGAACCTCGCCACTCATGACGAGCGTGTACATGGTGGTTCGGCCGATGCCGAGTCGCTTCGCGGCTTCTTCGATGGTGAGTACGACGCGGTTGTCGGCGGTGCTCACGGATTCCTCCCCGGTCGGTGTTGCGGTGGAGCGTGTGTTGCCTGCCTTAATCGGCTTGTGGAGTGCCGTTCGTTGAGGGAGCCAGCGGGGAGGATCGGCGGGCGGGCTTCTACCGACCCGGTTCGGTCGTCGTTGAGCGCCGTTTGCAGGCTGGCTGCTGTAGCGCGGGCCGTACCGGCTACGGGCCGTTGGACGAGTCGCGTCCCGGGCGGCTGGGGCTGGCGCCGGCCTGGCCGGCGGTGCCGGGGTGTCCGGTGCGGCCCGGATGCCGTGGACACAATGGCCGCAATGGCCAGAATCCAGCTCGGCCCCGGATAGTGGCCATTCTGGCCATTCTGTCCACGGGTTCACGCCGTCCTCCGGCTGACCGCACGGGGCAGCGCATGCACGGTGCCGGCGCGGCCGTGAACGTCGGGATGGACCAGGAAGGCAGGTGAGGCGGGTCGGCCAGCGCCGGTACGGACCGGCGAACCGAGCTGGCGGAGGTACCCGTGGATCTCCAGCAGCGACAGCGCCGGGTCAAGGTCGGCGGCGGTCGGAATCTGGCTCCGGACTCCCCGGAACAGCTCGCGCTTGGTGAACGTGGTCGTGGTGGTGCGCTCGATCCAGCCCAGCACGAGCCGCGCGTATCGGGTTGTCTTGTCGGCTCCCATGTCGTCGAAGGCGGCCAGGGCGTGGGCGGCGAAGTAGTCGCCGAGGAGTGCGGCTCGTTCGACGGTTTCGGCGTGGATGGGTTTGCCCCATCCGTCGCGGAGGTGTTCGGCGAGGTGGATGAGTCCGGCGATGCGGACGACGGCGCCGGTGTATTTGCTGCCCCAGTCCACGACGTTCCCCCACGCGCCGCCGGGGGCGAGGCGGGGTTCGACGGCGCGTTCGATGTCCAACACCCGCTCGTTGGCCTCAGGGGTCAGCGGCAGTACCGCCGGGTCGGTCCATTCGGCGAGGCTGGTGACCAGGGCGCCGAGGTTCGCGGTGTAGGCGGCGCTGACCTGCTCGGCGACCGGGTCGGTGCCGATCTTCCGTCGGCCGACGGTGTTCTCCGGCAGGGAGAACAGAATCCGCGCCAGCAGACCCTTGCCACGGAATCCGGGCATCGCAGAGATGTCGCGGAGGACGTCGGGTTGCACGGCCAGGCCGAGCGTGAGCGCGGGGTGTTCGACGTGTTCAGCAGCGCGGCTACGTCGGTTGACTCGGAGCATGTCTCCGGCGTGGCCTTTGAGGAACACTTCGAGGTTGGGGGTGCCGGAGTAGCGGCCGGCGATGGTGGCGAAGATTCCGCCTTCTGGCGAGAGGACGGCGAGGCGTCCGCCTTGTTCGGCGAGTAGTGATGCGGCTTCTTCGCTGGTGATGTCGTCGGCGACGAGTTGGGGGATGGCCGGGATGGTGACGGCGTCGGCGTTCATCGCGGCGGCGGTCGCTTCCGCCAACAGCGTGTCCCGCCCGGACGCGTCGGCGTTCGCCGCCGCTATCGCGGCTTTCTCCGCGGCCTTGCCGGCGACGCGGGCGGCCAGTTCGGCTTCCACGATTTGTGGTCGGGTGCGTTCCACCAGCGCTTTTTCAGCGGCGAGCAGTGGTCCGGTCATGGCGGCGAATACGGCCGATTTCCGTGATCCGGGTGGCAGGACTACGACGGTGAACAGGTTCGTTGGTTCGCGCCAGGAGCCGCGTACCTCGACTTCGGCGCGGCCCCCGGCGGCGGTCGAGAGGGCGGCCAGGGCGATGCAGCCGGCGAGGTCGACGGGGGTTTGGGTGAACTCGGCGACGCCGTAGACCATGTCGGCGACCCATTCCGGCAGGACGTAGCCGGGGAAGTCGGGTAGGTGTCGGCGGTCGCCGAGCGGGATGAGTGGTGACCACTGCGAGCCAGTCGCCGCCTGGTCGAGCATGGCGCGGCCGGTGGCGACGACTTCGGCCACGTCGGCGCCGGTGCTGGCCCGTTCGGCGAAGTAGGCGCCGAGGTCGGCCACCCGTCGCCGTTGCGCGTGTTCGGCGACGATCCGGGCGTAGTGGCCGGCGTTCGCGGTGGTGGGTACGGCTTGAATCAGGGTGTGCAGGTACGGCGCTCCGCCGACCTTGCCGAGGTCGCCGGTCTCGACGAGGTGGGCGGCCAGTGCGATCGGGTCGACCGGTTGGCCAGCCGCGTGCATGGCGCTCAGCGCCTCCCACAGAACGCCGTGCGCGGGCCGGTAAAAGTCGGTGGGGGCGAGCGTTGCGGCCAGGTCGGCGACTACGTCCGGGGCGAGGAGCGCAGCGCCGATCACGGCCTGTTCGGCGGTGATGTCGTGCGCGGGTGGTCGGGTCACGAGGAGTTCCCTCCTTCCATGGGGGTGGGTGGGTCAGGCGGTGCGGCGTCGGCTGGGGCGTGGTCGGCCGGCAAGCGCGGCGCGGGTGACGACCTGGCGCAGGTCGGTGAGCAGGCGGGTGAGTTGCCGGCGGGCGGCGGGTTCGGTGGCGGCCAGGGCGACGCGTACGCGGATTTCGGCGTGCTCCCGGCCGGTGGTGGTACGAACGCGGGTGAGGACGGCGCGGCCATGTCCGGGGAGGTCGACCAGGATCGTTGAGGAGCGGTGTTCGCCGAGGTTGCAGCGGTGGTCGGCGGCACACCAGTCGGTGTGGGCGGGGTGGCGGCTCATCGCTGGCCCTGCTGGTGTTCGCGGCGGATGTCGTTCCACAGGTGCCGGCCGAACCGGATGCGTAGACCGGTGCCGTCGCAGCGGGTGCAGTGCCGGTAGGTACGTCCCCGGCCTCTGCCGTGGCAGCGTCGGCAGGCACCGAACGGCGAGACGACACACAGGATCAGGTGACCGAGGGTTACGACGGTGAGGAAAGGGCAGAGCAGGCTAGCGATGATCGCGGACGGGTCCACGGGTGCCTCCTGGGCCGGTTTTCGGGTGTGCGGGGCCGAGGGCGCTAGGTCGCTAGCGTCCTGGCAGGGATGTGGTTCGGGGGCTAGCGGTGCCGCTAGGTCTAGCGGTGCCGGGGGCTAGACCTAGCGGCCCGCGTGGGGTTATCCGGCCTTGCGTCGCCGATTACGTTCGGTCACGGCGGTGGTGATGTCGTCGCGGTGGATGCCTTTGCGGTTGGCGCCCTTGCCGGTGGTGGGGTCGGTGCCCCAGACCTGGCGTCCGACGGGGATGCGGTGCGGCTTGAGCGCCGCCGCCAACTGGGCCGGTTCCCATCCGGCGTAGACGTCGGGGCGCAGCTCGGCCAGGCGGGCGACGACGGTTTCTGACCACACCTTCGGCTCACTGGCTGGAACCACGGTCAGGATGTCGTCCAGCAGCGTGTCGGCGGCGCTGCTGGTCTGTTCGGGGGCTTGGCCGATGGCGTGCCCTGTCAGGGTGCCCGCTTTCTGCCGCAACGCCAGCGCCCGTGTCACGACGGTTTCGACGTGCGCGGTCTTGGCGAAGTTGGTCCGCACCGTCACGGCTTCCTCGACGGCGCCGGAGTCGTCGGCGCCGAGCAGGATGCCGACACCCTTGTGGGCGCGCTGGAAGCGGGAGGAGTCGTAGCCGGCCGGATACGACCCGGCACCCAACACTGCCTCCGACGACTGCCACGTCATGGTCTTGAGCGCGAACCGGGTACCGATGTTGTCCCGCAGGTCAGTCGGTACGGCCTTGCCGTCCGGCTTCTGCGTCGCCAGCAGGATCATGATCCCCACCGAGGGACCGACCTTGCACAGCTCCGTCAGGAGAGACACGATCTCGTCGCCGTGGACGGGGTGGCCGGAGTAGCGCTGAAACTCGTCAATCGCGACAAGGACCGGCCACAACTTCAACGATCGCTTCTCGGCGATCTGCCGGGTGACCTTCGACTCCGGGCACAGGTCCGGTGGCAGGGTGGCGATGGTGTCGTAACGGCGGTTCATGTCGACCACCAGGGCGCGGAGGTCTTCCACCAACGCCTCTACTGTCTCGTCGCGGACGCCGTAGCCAGCGCGGTGGGCGATTCGTTCGAACGCCCGCCAGTCCTGGCCCCCCTTGCCGTCGTAGACGTGCAGTTCCACGATCGGATCCAGCGCGGCAGCGAGTACGGGTAGCCGGGCGGCGAACGTCTTCCCCATGCGCGGGATCGCACCGACGAGCAGGCTGGTGAACATGAGCAGCAGCGGTACGGGTCGGCCGCGTTGGTCCTGGCCGAACGGGAACGGGGCGAAGATGTCGACGCTGCCTTTGTCGATCAGTGGCCACAGCCCGGACGGCTTCGCGTACGGGTCTTCGTCGGCCACCCAGAGGGAGAGGCGGCGGGCGGAACCGGAGGTGCCGCGTACCCGCTCCGGCCACACCTGCACCTCGTCCAGGTCCAGGCCGGCGGCCAGCTCGGTCCGCTTCTTGATCGCCTTGTCCGCCGTGGTGGTGTACGGGAGGTCGACCACGGCCCGCCAGCCGGGACCGTCCCGCATGATCGGCATCGGAAAGCTGATCGGGTCATCGACCTTGCACAGACCGGCGGCCAGGAACGCCCGGGTCACCACATCCGCTGACAGTTTCCGGGCGCGTGGGGTCACCGCGGCCACGTCCAACAGCGGCTTGTCCGCCGGGGTGCCCGCCAGGCCGAACAACGCGACAGCTCCGGCGAGGATCGCCCACCGCTGCCACGAACCGGCCAACGCGAGCAACACCGCGACGGTGGGTATGCCGAGCAGCAGTACGGCGGTGACCACGATGCCGCGCCACCGTACCCGCGCGTCCCGCTGCCTCGACAGTTTCAGGTACAGGTCGGCATCCTCGCGGCGGACGGCGGCCAGCCGGACCGGAACACCTTCGGCGTCGGACACCCACCGCACCGTTGCGCCGAGCAGACGAGCGACGCCGAACGGCGCCCGCCACACGAGCCGGAGACTGTATTTCGGTGAGCGGGTCAGGTGGTAGAGGCTGACGTGGGAGTAGTGCGAGAACACCCACCGGCCGGCGATCAGCAGTTCGGCGCGGGAGCGCAGCCACGCCGGGACGATCGGCCGGCGAGTTGCGGTCTTGCCCGCCATCGCCGACGCGAACACCGACGGCGCCTGCTCGTGGGGCGGGTCGACGGCTACCGGGGTGTCGGTGTCCAGGTCGTCGGCCTCGTCGTCCAGGTCGACGGCGAACGACTTGACGCTGTCGCCTGGCTTGCGGCGGCGGGCGGCCAGGTCGACGACCTCGGCATCGGGGGAAAGGTCGGCTTCGGCGGCCTGCCAGTCGAACCGATCATCGTTGGGGGACGTCATGATGGGTTCCTCCATCAGAGGGGATTCAGGAGAGTTCTCGACGGCGGAGGGGCCGGCGGCACGGCACAGGTTTTCCAGGCCCAGGGGCCGTGCCGCCGGGCAAAGTCAGACTTCGTCGCGGGTGTGCAGCAGGTGAGCCAACGCGGCACCCATCCCGAGAACGGCGACCGGCAGGCAGGCGACCAGGGTGGTGATCCACCACGGGGCCGACGTCACGCCGGCGGACTCCATCAGGTGATAGGCCACCTGACCGGCCGCGCCGAGCAGCAGCGAACCGATCGCCGACCAGGCGGCGAACCTGCGCGCCCGGCGCGGTACACCATCGCCGGACAGCCAAGCCCGCAATGCGTACGCGGCATAGGCTTCGACGCCGATCGGCAGGGTGATCGCCGTGTTCAGCGAGAAGGTGTCCCAGATTCCCGGCAGCGGGTGTACCACCCCGAACCCGGTGAGTTCACCGAGTCCGACCCAGCCGGACCAGATGGCCACGAACGCCGGAGCGGCCAGCAACAGCAACACCCAGGACCGCATCGGCTTCCGCACCGCCGAACCCGCGTCGGCATTGATCGTGGAAACCGGGTGTCCGGCCACCGCGACCGGCGCAGACACGTCCGGTGCGTCGATCGGCTCGACGGGTACCGGGGACGGTTCGGGCTCGGCGACCGGCGGCGCCGGTTCCGGGTTCACGGTCGGGGCCGGCGGGGTGTCCACCGCGACTGGGGCCGGTGTCGGGGTGGGGGCGAACTCGGCGGAAGTCAACGCTTCCCGCAGCGCGGTCGCCTTCGGCGAACCGACCTTGAACTCCCGCATCAGCAGGTTCCGGGACGGGACCCGGCCGAGCTTGTCGGCCAGGGCGCGGGCGGCGGGGATCAGGTCTTCGACCGCGCGGGGGTAGGCGCTCATGGTCGGCGTGGTCATCAGGCCACCGCCTTCCATACCGTCGGCACCTCGGCCAGCTGCTCGCCCAGGGCGGCCGCTGCCCGCATCACCCGCTGCTCGGCACGGCGGATACGTCGCCGATCCAACGGCGACGGCCCGCCATCGGCGTAGAGGGCGGTGATCTCGGCGTCCAGCAGCGCCAACTCGGCCTCGATCAGCGGCCACTCACGGTCGATCGCGGCCAGGTCGGCAGGGGTCGGTTCCAGGTCCGGGCTGTGGGCAGACGTATCCACTCAACACTCCCTCAGCTTGGGAGGCCCACTTGGGCCACCCACTTGGTAGGTACCAAGACCCTCGCATGATGATCCAAAGCCCGTCAAGCCTTGGTCCGTACCAAGCGCTAGACTGGGTCCCTGACCAGCGCGAATCGCCGCCCCCACGTCAGGAGCGAAGATGCCCGAAAGCCCAGGTGGTACCGCCACACGCGGCGAAGAACCCCGCCACGTCACCCTGGCAACCACGATTCGCGAAGCCATCGCCCGCGGCGACTACTCACCCGGCGAACGCCTCCCACCAGAGCGCGAACTCGCCGACCGGTTCAACGCCTCCCGCACCACCGTCCGGCTCGCGCTGTCCGCCCTCAAGTCACAGGGCCTCGTCGGCTCCGGCCAGGGTCAAGGCACCTACGTCCGCAAGGCCCGCCCCATCCGCGTCCTGGCCATGGACCAGGACCGGGCCGCACGCCGCGCCGAACACCACGCGGCCACGTTCAACGCCGAAGCAGCCCGACAGGGACGCGTCGGCCGGCAGCACATCCGCGAAGTCGTCCAAGTGCCCGCCACGACGGAAACCGGGCGCTGGCTCGCTGTACCCGAGGGAACCGCCCTGCTCGTCCGACGCCGGATCATGCTCGTCGATGAGGAGCCCTACCAGCTCGGCGACAGCTACTACCTCGCCGACCTCGTCGAAGACACCGCCATCGCCGTACCCGAACCGGTCGAAGAAGGCGTGTTGGCCGTCCTCGAACGCGCACACGGCAAGCCAATCTCGTACTACATCGACGAGCTGAGCTTCCGGATGCCGACACCGGAGGAAGCCGAGCTGTTGAAGCTCGACCCCGGAGTGTGCGTCGTCCGCGTGGTCCGGGTCGCCTACGACGCCGACCAACAACCCCTCGAAGCGTTCGACCAGCTCCTAGCCGGAGACAAGCACGTCCTGGTCTACGAGGTCTCCGGCGAATGAAACCCGAACCCATGCGAGTCGAACCGGTACGCCTCACCGGTCAGCGGATCGCCCTGGAACCGCTCACCGAAGCCCACCTACCGGACCTGGCCAAGCTGGCCCACCGCGACGAGATCTGGACCTACCTCGACGAGGAAACCCCCGACATGGCCGCGCTCATCGCAGAAGCCCTCGAAGAGCAGGCCCAGGGCGTACGCCTACCATTCGCCATCACCGACCGCGACACCGGCCAGGCCATCGGCACCATGAGCTACATCGACATCCAGCCCACCCACCGAGGCATCGAACTCGGCTGGGCCTGGATCTCACCCGACCACTGGAGCAAAGGCGTAGCCCGCGAAGCCGCGTACCTGCTCATGCGGCACGCCTTCGACACCCTCGGCGCCATCCGCGTCGCCTTCAAGACCGACAGCCGCAACACCCGCTCACAACGCACCATCGAAGCCCTCGGCGCCACCCGCGAAGGCGTCTTCCGCAACCACCGGATCCTCCGCGACGGACACCGCCGCCACTCGATCTACTACAGCGTCATCACAGAGGAGTGGCCGACCATACGGGCTGGACTCGAGACGAAGCTCGACGCCACAGGACGCCACCAGTAGGGGAGAGGCGCAACAAGAGGTACTGGCGGGCCGGATGGTCAGTAGGCCTGTCGCTCGTGCTGCTATTCCTCGCCGGAAGTCGCCAGCTCTGGGCGGTATTTTCTGATCCATGCCTCAACGTCGGACTTCCGCCAGACCTTGCCCATCATCAGCTCCTGATAAGGCTCTGGGAAGTTCCGGTGTGACGTGATCACGTGGACCCGTTGCTTGCTGATGCCGCCCAGCATGATCCGAATCTCGTGCGCCCCAACGAGTTCCGGCTCGTCCACAAACCGAAACTATTCGTTGACCCCATCCCTTGACCCGAGTCCACAGGTCCGGCACCGTTAGGGGTATGACCTCCCCGAACGAGTTACCGATCTATCAGCGACCGACGCCGTACCGACTCAGGCCACACCAACCCCGCCGACCCCTATGGCACTGCTCCGGCTGTCCAGGACAGCCCTGGCCATGCGGCCAGGCGCGGCTTTTACTGAAGGCCGAGTTCCACGACGCACCCGTTGGCCTCGCCATCTACATGGCCGCGCAGCTCGTGTCCGCACTACAGGACCTCTACAAGCTCAACCCGCAACCCGAGCCAAACCCAAAAGTCCTATTTCAGCGATTCGTAGCCTGGACAGCGCGCCCGCCCATTTTGTAACGCCGCGCACCACCGCCTTCAGGGCTTGTGGAGGCAGATGCCGCCACGGACGTGTGCCAACCACCCGATAGTCCGGGCGGGTGGTCCGGGTTAAGGCGGACCCAGCGGGGCGTACGGTCTACGGTTGGCCCGGGGAGAGCATCCCGTTTCCACCGACCCGGGCAAGCCGTGCAGACCACCGCCCGGTCGCCGTCCAAGAGACGATTCGATGGCCTACCGGATAACGGACCAGAATGCGCGGCGGCTTTGACGGTCCCTTGAACAGGCGGTCGCCATGGCTTCTAAACCACAGGTGGGTAGGGGCCGTGGGCGGCAAATCCTTGAAGCCGGACGAGCCCGAGTTCCGGAGACGCGTACAACATATCCCCCCGCGGCAAGAGCATCTCGGCACCAGGCGAGTCGAGAACTACTCGGCTGTCTACCGTACTTTGAACCCGTAGGCTGACCCGAGCAAAATTAGCCTTCATGACCCCCGGAACGATCTCCACACTTGGGCGTTGAGTGGCCGCAATCAGATGCCCCCCGACCGCCCGTGCGCGCTGAACGAATCGCGTAACAAGCGTCTCGAACCGTCGCTTGTCGGACGTTGACAAAGCCAGTTCGGCGAACTCGTCAATCACTACAACGAAAGGACGCATCGGCGGACGCAATCCTCGATCCAGTGCGTCCTTGGCCAGCGAGATGATGTCCGTAAACATCTGGGGCTGCGGGCGCCCGAGAGCTTCTTCTGCATACCGGTTGAACTCCGCCACCCGTTCAGGAAGCCGCCGATCAACGATATCCAAGAGAAGGTCGAGGGCGCCCGTCGCTCCAAGGTGATAATCTGTGGAACTCCTGATCTGCGGTGCTCGGGCGAGATCTCGATAGTCGTTCATGCCCTTGGCGTCGATTAGAACAAGGTCGAGATCATTTGGCCCGTACAACCGCGTCAACTGCCAGAGTATCGAGCGGATGAGCATGCTCTTTCCGCTGCCCGTAGTTCCACCAATGAGCAGATGTGGTAGATCCGAGAGCTGAAGCCAGAACGGAGCGAAGTCAAGGTCGCTGCCCAAGGCGATGGATGTGGCAGGTCCAGACTGTTTCGTTAGCGACAGCACATCGGCGATGATGCGATCTTCGCGTGGTAGTTCAAGGACCGCGTACCGGGCTCTCCCGATAAGGTTGTCAACTCGAATGGTCGGAACTCCCAGATCGCGAGCGAGGTCCGCCTCCTGAGAGGAGAGCGCGGCGAGCCGTGCACCAACTTCCAGCTCGAACGGCACCCTGACCACCGACGGGCCCTCTGTGATGTCGGCTGGATCCAGTCGGCGCACAGGGACCTGTCGGGCGTGGAGAGCTCCAGCGACACGTCGGGCGAGTGCCTCTCTGGCGCTGCTTGTAGAATTCAAATGGTCTGCTCGTAGCTTCTCGGCGGTCGCTTCCGCTGCCGGCGCCCTATCGTCTGTCTTTGAACCAGAATGATCTACAGGAACCCTTAAATCGCCATTGCGTTCGGGGTTCGACGCCCCGGACGGCGGGAAATCTGCGTTGACGTTGACCATCGGTGGAAGCAGATCGCCTAGTTCGGCCGGGATCGCTGTATAGCTTCGGCCATGGCGCAGGGCTCGCCGAAGCCACTCTCCCCCAAGCACCTCGAGCGGCAGTTCGTCCTCACCTACATGTGACGGGTATGGGCCCTTCGGCGCATCTGGACCCACGACCACAACTCGCCCCGCAACCTGAACCGACGTCCCTGTCAACTCAAACGCGGAGTTGAGCCTGAGAACACGTTGGCGGTAAATCTCCCAGTTGTCAACACGAAGAGTATCCCACTGTTGAAGAGCCTCGAGGAATACCTGCCTCTTCAAGATCTCGCGACGGCTTGCGGCGAATGGGTCGCCGTTGGACTCACCGAAGATGCCGCGAAGCACATCGAGCATTTCCCGTACCTGTTTTGCTGCTTCGAAGACTGGGCCCGGAATGCGATCAGGATGGAGATCCTTCGTCGCCTTCACTTCGATTGCCTCGACACGTGGACGGCCGTCGGGCCAGCTAAACGACAGAAGGTCGGCTCGCTTATTGGTTGGGCGTCTCTGAAGCCACTGGCTCGCAGTCTCAGTATCGAGGCTTACCACCAATGTATCATTATCGCGATCTTGGAGGTCAGCCAGCACCGCGGCGACGCCAACTCGCCCGAGGACTGCGTCATCCCGGAAGGCGCCACCTGAACCAAAGAACCCAAGGAGCCCTTCCGGTAGCGCCCGCTGAACAGTCGTCGTGAGAAAGGCCAACAGGGCGTCAGGCTCCGGATCGAGCCAACTGTTGCCCTGCAACATCGACAACGGCGGCTGAACTAGCAATCGGGGGCTATGGCCGTACACGTAGGCGATGTGCGCACCGCTGCCCAGACGCCCAAAAAGGTCCAAACGGCCATCGAGTTTCTCAGGCGCTGCCAGGGCGCTGGTCGCCTCAACGAGCACCAGCCAGGTGGCTTCCGTCCCAAGGGCTGCTAGATCCGCCTCGTCTCGATCCCGCAGTAGTGGGCTGCGTTGCAACTCAGCTTGACCGCCGGCTGCCAACTCGGCCTGCTTGTTGAGAAGCGCCGCCAGTGGCCCAGATGGTGACGGCTTAATCACCGTCATCCGGCGTAGCGGAACAAACTTCCATTCCGACACGACACTGCCCTGCTGTGGCGACTCCCAGAGGGCCCCGAAGGTTGCGTCACCCTTATGCGACACGTTGAACATGACCAGTAGGTGAGGTGATCCTCCAGCCCGAAGGCTTTCGGGACTGGGTGATCCCTCGATCACGTCGATGAAGATACTGTTGGTGGGCTCGTCTACATCGCTTGCCGCTGCCTTGGCTACATCTTCACGGACCTCAGCGGCACCCGTCTGAGCGAAAACTCGGATACGGATGCGCTCGAATCGCCCTTTGGGATCATGAGCATAGGCCTGGTAGAGACGAGCGACGACCGCCGCTGTGGGATTAACAAGAGCCACGCTGAAGCTGACTTCGGCGAAAGGATGGACGGCAACGAATCTATCGATCAGTTGTCGTGTCAGCCGGACCGTCTCTTCGGTTCCTGAAGCCAGTCTGCGTTTGGCGTAGATGGGGAGGCCCGTGCTGTGGATGCCAGCGAATGCCAAGGCCTCCGGCGTGTTTTCGTACACGATCCCGATGGACGGTGCGGCAGGGTCAAGGTTTACCGACACAGTGTCGACGAACTCCGCATCAACCTCACCCGACTTCGACTCGCGCAAGAACAGTCGCGCAGCACGCGCCCGCGGTTCGACAACAGCAGGATGAAGAGGCAACAAGCGGGCCTGAACGCCATCGGGTGGTGACTCCACAACCAAGTCGAATAGCGTTAACTCATTGGCTATCCGACGGACCTCGGTCCGAACATCAGAAGGCAAGTCATCCCGCATCTGCCGCAGGGCGTCCCACAACTCGTTCCACCCAGCTACAAGGCTGTCTGCTTGACGTAGCAGGCTTTCGGATGCAAAAAAGAGGCGGACGCCCTCGCTGGGTATCGACCCTGCATAGGGCGACAATTCGGCGCGTGCATTAGCGATCTGCTGGAAGGCCGCCAGGGCGTCAGCCGCAGCTGCTGGCGCGTCGAGCGCCAGTTCCTCAATCAACTCAACGAACTTCCTCAACTCAGCCCAGTGAACGCTACCCTTCTCCTTAACCCCGCCAGCAACCTGCGAGTAGAACTCTGCTTGCCAGTTGATGGGAGGGTCCTCACTGTACGTGAGACTGCCTCCGTCAGATCCGGCAAGCTCGACGGCGTTGTCGCCATGCCTAGGGTCGGGGGTGGGGTGGTCCGTAGTCTTCAAGACATCGGCACTTGGAGACGTTTCGGAAATGGAAGGGTCATCTAGAACATCCGAGATGGTCGAGCCGGACCATGCAAGGCGATCCCCGCCAACCTCAAGCGTCTGTCCCGACTGTGACTGTACAGCGGTTAAAAGGGCTTCCTCCGCCACTTCGTTCGCCAGAACCAAATCGACGAGGTCTGGCGCCCGGGAAGGCTCGGGGGCTGGTTTCGGCTTACTCGCGGTGCGCCCGGGTTGCCGGCGCCTAGACTGTGAAACCGCCTCTATTACATCGTCCAGATTCAGGCGCGCGAGGAGTTGAAGGTCGTTGGTCCTAGCGAATCTGCGGAGCACAGAATAGCTAGGCGCGCTAGAGGAAACTAATCGCTGCAACTCGGCCAGATCTGAGGACCTGATTCGGTCAACCGTCTGCTGGTTTAGCCTTAGACGGCTGCGTTCGATCTTTGAGAACGAGAGGTCGGGTAAGAAGCCGAGGCGCCATAGCTCTCGTCGCGCTTGATCGCCGCTGCCTGCTCCCAGGGGGATAAGGGATGCGCAATAACTCGCGACCATGTCCAAGGGCAAGTCCCACGAGCGTAGCGATCGAAGTAGCGGTTTGATCTGGGCGCTGAAATCAGACGCTGCGCCGTCGGTGAGCGCATCGAATATCCGCCCCCGCACCTCAGATGCCGACACCTGTGCAATGTTGGCGAGGCCGCGAGCCCGATTTCTGTTCAGATCGCCGACGATGAGTAGCGGCGTCCGGCCCTCGTTGCGCCACCAGACAGCGGTGCGGACGTCGCTCGTCCGGCGATCACTCGGCGCCGTCGATTCGGTGAAGTCACAGATCCAGAGGTTTGGTACAGATTTGGAGACCTGATCAAGGATCTCGACCACCGGGAGTGGCGTAGCGATCTGCGGTAGCCGCAGGAAACCGAGTCCCGTTTCGAATCGTCTAACGATCGTCGCAGTGACAGCCTGGGCGAGCAAGGCCTTCCCGCTCGCTGGGGACGCATCAAGAGCCATGAGTCTCCGTTCGGGCCGGCAGCGGGTTTAGTACTTCCACCGTGTTGTCGCTGTATGCGCGTGCTAGGCCAACCCGCGCAAGGAGCAGGGCGAGGGCGTCCTGGTTCGACTCCAAGTCGGTCTCAGAGGCACGCTGAACCATAGTCCTCGTCACGTCACCCGGCCCGACGAGAATGCCGAACCGCGACGAAAGTCTTTCAAGCCATGTGCTGTA
The DNA here is from genome assembly GCF_039871775.1 of Plantactinospora sp. B5E13. Classification (NCBI taxonomy): domain Bacteria; kingdom Bacillati; phylum Actinomycetota; class Actinomycetes; order Micromonosporales; family Micromonosporaceae; genus Plantactinospora; species Plantactinospora sp. B5E13. The sequence goes on along the minus strand of NZ_JBDPLT010000039.1, from coordinate 9,096 downwards.
CTCCACCTGGGGCTCATGATCTTCGAGCCCCGCCAACACCAACGTGGTGACGAGAGGTGCCTCTACGCACAGCCGTTTAGCTGACCGACCGCGACGAGGCGCAAGAAACCCGCAGCGGCGAGCGTGATGGTCGAACCAACTATCGTAGCTTTGAGCCATTGTCGTGCGCAGTAGGTCGAGTAGTACGAGGGCCGTGGGATAGGCCAGGTTCTGATACGGGTGCCCTGACTCGACGTGGGCGAGCATCGCGGGAGCCCTTGCGATCATCTGCTCACTCCGCGCCGAACGGGTGTTCTTTGCTCCTCTCGAGTAGGGCAAGGTCCTTAACAAAAATCTTTCGACGGCCTTGCGGTCCGAAGCCGCCTCGCCTAACCGATCTAGGACCTCGGCCTGAAGCATGCCGGCGATCCACGTATCCATCGCTCCATGCACCGCGGGCACCGAGACGCGTGCTGAAACCTCCCTGACAGTCGGCGCCTCGTCTGAAACTGCAACGAGGAGGGGCACCAGCGTCCTGCTGGGTCCCAGTAAGCTGGGTACCTGGGCGTAAATCAGGGTACAAACGAACTCGCAAGCCGTTGCTAGGACTCGGAGCCCGGAGAGGCTATCGACGCTGGTTGCACCGAGGCGGACGCAGCGATGCAAGAGGCTGCCCAAATGGCGTGCCAACGATATGCATGCCTCTTCTTCGGCCCACGGCACCTTGACCGGCGCCGTTACTGTGAAGTCAGATGCACTCGGCCTACCGTAAAACACCGACTGGAGTGCCCACAAGGGATTTGGTTGAGGGGTGCATAGCCTTTCTATCAACGATGACATCGCTTTTGCCCCGTCCCCCCACTCCAAGAGGAGCGCCGAGCACTGCTTGCCGATATCCGCGCCGGTCCAGTCGTTTGTGACAAATCCTGGATGTGCTACCTGATAAGCTTGATTGGATGGGAAGACGGCTCCGTCGCTGGCAACGAGGGACCGAATGACTTGTCGTAGAACCTCTATGTCGGACGAGCTTCCCGAGAGGTTAACCGGCCGTTCTGCCGCGGCGGCAACGCCGACGATGTCCTCGGTGGGAACGGACCATCTGCGCTCCTTCTTTGCGATCATCTGCCGGGCCAATTCCGGCGCACGAGGGCCCTTGAAGCTGCTTCCGAGAAAGCTGTTAAGAACATGAACGGGGTCAGCGCTCGTGGTCGCTGTGCTGAATCCCAACTTTGATGTGACATTATCGTAGAACCAGGCCGTTAGGTTCAGGCCGGAGATTTCTACCATCGGTTTACCTCGAATGCCGGATGCTTACCGCTGAAGGCGGTTATCCGCGTTTTGATCCCCGTTTGGTGGTCATAGACTGAAATCTGAGGATCACCGTCTGGCGTGGCAGGTGCACTGCCGATGAACAGGTCGAGCGCTGCGTCCAACGCCTCTTGGCGCCTGTCTGCATGGATCGTCCTCTGTTCCTGCAATTGAAGCCACATTGGATAGTCGACCACCAGAACATTACCAAGTTGCTCGGGCCATCCAAGTTCGAGGCGGGCGGGAACGAAGCCCGCGCCATTCACGCCGTGATCTTCCGACGCGTAGGGAACTCTTACCCGAACTGCATCGCTGTTGTATGTCTGACTTGCAGCCAAGACCCGTGGACGCTCGACAGCGGTGAGTACGTGATGTTGGCTCAAGTAGAGACGTCTGTCGTCCTTGTCGTTGAGTCGGTACATGTTAATGAGGCCTACTACCCGTCGGGCTGCCGTGAGGGGGTCCTCGCAAGCCGCTTCAAGAAGCCGCATGTATTCGGGGATCCGGGACTGCCGTGCCACTAGTGCTGTTGCGTCAACATACGGCGATAAGAAGAACCATGCCCTTTTGGCTGCGATAAAGGCACGAAGCGCCTCGCCTGGATCCTCTGCCTGCTGGCGGAATGGAGCAACCAGCAAAGCGGCAGGGGGAACTTCCGCCCCCACCGCATCGCCGAGCCAGAGTTGAACGTCTACTGACCCTTCAGCTGCGTTAACCGGGTCGAACTCCCTCGAGATTGCTTTCCCGAGCCAGTTTTCCTCTGAGAATGCGCGGGACCACCACCAGCCCGGAAGTCTATCAATGTCGCCGGCGCCCGGAGGGCATTCCCAGCCAAAGAAAAGGTCGACTAGGAACATCCAGAGATCCCGTGCGGTCATTCGGGTACCCGAGTGGGCCAACAGACGCAGCAATTGCGTTAGTCGAGCAGGTGCTGTGCTGGATTCGAGAAGTAGGTCTCGCCCGACTGTCCGTGGGCACGTCGTCGCGTCTCGGCAACCGTCACAAGCTACGACGGCTGGTAGCAGGCGGTCCAAGGCCTTCGCAATGAACTCACCGTGTACCAACTGGCGGCCGGCGAGGTTGATTAACAAGAAACCTTCAGGGTCAGAGGCTTCGTCGCCTCGCGCCCTTGCGTGAGCTACATCACGCAACCTAGCGTAAACGCCGTCTGGCTCGAGCGCTGCCAAGGAGGCTAGAGGGCCTTCATTCAGAGTGATGACAAGTTGAGCGCCGGCGCTAAGCGCGGCCGAAGTCCAAGTCAGGATCGCCTCATCGCTTACAGCTGCAGCATCACGGATGAATACCCTGTCGCCCGCCCGAACGCGCGGAACCACGGCCGATTCAGGCTCTAGCGTGTTCTTGCGCTTGGCTGCTGCCATAGCGGTAACGGCAAGGTGGCTCTTGCCGTCTCCGGCGTTTCCTGTGAGAACCACATGCCGCGAACTGTCAAGAGCAGTCGTCAGCAAGTCAGCTAAGGGATCCTCGACGTTGAGGCGCCGACGTACTTCATCGGGCCAGGAGTCGGCGTAAATCTCGCCCCGCCTGAAGAGTGCGGTAAGGGCTTCAGGTGTCTCGTTCGTTGGAACCACAACCCCTTCAACCTGCGAAGGAACAAGTTCAAGGAATCTACCCGACCTCCCCGAGACCGGCGGTCCGCCGTCCCATTTGTTCCAAAAGGGATAATTGGCGTGTTGGATTTCTGGATTGTGGCGCTGACGCCTCGGCCTCGTTGACCTGCCGCAGCAGTCCATGTAGCTCATCGAGCAGATCCGGTGCGGTACGAGCCTCCTGGGCCAACTGCGAGGCCTGCCCGCTAACCCACCGTTCCCACCACTGACGTGCAATCTCAGGGGCAGAGATGCCCAGTCGGCCAGGAGACGGGGCGGGGCACCATCCCAGCAACACACCGCCAGGGTCATCAACCAACGGCAACGCGTATAGGGGCCTTCGCGTGTCGTGGCGACGGAGGTCCGGGAGGCCAAGCCCGGACAGTGCCTTTCCGATCGCCCGGAACCGAGCGCTAGCTCCCTCTCCGAAGGTTCGTGTGATGTGTGAGTATCCGTCTACAGCCTCGTTGAAGGCGTCAACCGCATCCACAGTGTCCGCCGCAACGTGGAAGGAGCCGTACCCCACCGTCTCGCCGATGCGACGCCACTTACGTCCACCGCTGCCTGCGCGGTTGTATTGGGAACTGTGTCCAGGGTAGAGACCGCTCGTGAAGACCACTAGGGGACCGGGGTTGGGCACCCTCTCGCGTACGTAAGGCTCGTAAACAGTGGAGGCGATTTCGCCGAGCGGGCGATCCCAACCCCACGCATTCAACACGACTTCGCTTCCTGCAAGAGCGGCAGCCAGTTTTCCGACACGCAACGCCCCGAAGGGGGGAGCCGCCCCGCAGATGCTCATTTCGAGTGCGACAAAACCCATGTGGTAGTGCCAGAGTTTTCTCAGGCCTACGTCAACCCGGCGGCGGAGTTCTGAATCTGCTCGCAGTAGTTGGCTTGGATGTGGGTCGGACTGGCATTCATAGAAACCAGCTAGCCCGAGGCTGAGGCTTGCGGCTGTCTCGGCTCGCTTCGTGATGGCTAGATGTCTGCGCGCTTCGGCCGGACGGCCCTCACGGCGAAGACCGTTGTAACGTTCACGAGACACAGCGGCGAGGGCAGTCAACTGTTCCGACTGGTCCACCCCGCCCTTCATGGAGATGCTGGGTAGACCCTCGAGGTTCACTGATGCGAGCAGGTGTCGTAGTACCCCTGCGGTCGCCTCGACTGCCGCCCGCTCGTCGGCCTGCTTTGCTAGCCGGTCAACGTACCCGCCTGGTCCCCCAGATGCATTGCGGGCTGTCATCCCTAGCCAGGTATCCCGTTGCCGGATCTCAGGAACCACGTTGCGGAACTGGGCGATCGCCAGTGGAGTGTTTAGCCAGCGTCGGTCGGCCAAGACGATCGAGACTTCCCGGCCTGGCGCGCTGGCGTCTGGCGTCATAGACCAGGTCGTCCGCACGCTGCGCCACAGGAGGCGAGCGGATCCCGCCTTAGCAATTTGGATGGAGAGATCCGGAGGTTCTGCCTCTAGTGCGGATATAACCTTCTCTGGTTGATAATCTGCAATGGTCAGACCGGTGATGGACTTCTCGAGCGCCTTCCGTTGACTAGCTTCTCTTACCGCATTGAGGCGCGCCTGCCGGTAAAGCATTCTCAGTGCCTGTCGTCGGCGGGTCTCGTCCAGGTTCTTTGCTTCGAGAAGCGGAGCAAGTACCAGCTTTCGATCCTGTATAAGGGGATAGTATCCAGAATTGATGTAATCGCGAAGGATTAGCAGCGAGAGGCGAAGGGCTCGTGATGAGACACTATCATCGCCGATACCCTTTGCGACGTTTTCCAACCGTCCTGGAATCACCGACTGTGGAAGACCGGATAATGAGCACGTTGCGTCGTCGAACTCGGTAATCCGCGCGCCCAACTTGGCTGGCACAAAATCAACGAGTTTGTTGACGGGAATAATGAGTTCGTCGCGTCGGTCCACCCCCAGAGGGTAGCTGCTCGGGTCGAGGGTGTGAAGCAACGTTTTCGCTGCCAAGCGGACGGCTTCCCGTGCATCCTCGGTACTCACAGGGCGGCGCGCTCCTCGGTTCGTCTCGCGGCGAGCAGGGGACTGCCCGACCCCGGCACTCTAGCCGCCGGGTGCGACGAGGTCCTGTAACCGGGTGGGTGGGCGATGGCGACGAACACTAGGAAGAGGTCAGACGTCTCGGATCCAGTCGTCGCGCCGACGGCTACTGCCTCAGGAGGCGCCCCATCGGTGGCCAGCGAGAGTCCTTGTTCCCTCCGCGTTCTGGGCTGCCGAGGCTGTCCCTAGCCCAGCGCGGAAGTAGGAGCCCTTCCCGAAGCCTTGCTGGTTAGGTTACCGGCAGAGGTGTGACGGGCCTCGCGCGCGCAAGTGCTGCCACTACCGCTCGGTCCAGTATTGAAAGACCTCCTGCACGGAGGTGTGCCAGGGAACGCCACCCTCCTCGAAGCCCCTACCCGGTGCGCCACTTCCCGAGTTGACGACGAGAGCCGCCAGGGACGGCTCGCCTCCGGCGGCGCACAGATCAGCCAGATCATCCAGCACGTGACGCATGTGGTGGCTCAGAGCGACACCTGCCATGCCAATCGCCAGACCGAGTTCCCTGTACGTCACCAGGGAGCGGCGACGAGCCGCCAAGATGAGTGCCGCTCGCGCCTGAAGGACCTGCTGTTCTCTCGTCGTCGACGCCACCTAGACATAGTGCCGCCTCGGCGGGCGCAGCGGAAAGGGCATAGGCGGCGGCACCAGTGCCCCTGGGCGGCCCCGAACCGCGCGGCAGGCTGGGGCCCGCGTCGCAAGTGGCGGTGCGCGGTCTACTTTCCAACCAAGACATCGACATCCAGGGCGATGATGGCCACCACCGCCTGGAGGCTGCCGACAGCCAGAGCCGACAATGCGATTCGTGCCTCGACAGCCATCCTCCTCCGGAAGCAGCGGGCGCCGTAACTGACGGCAGCCCTGTTGACTCTGCCTATAAAGGAGGTGCCGGCAGAGGGGCGTACGATGGCAGGACGACGTGCACCCGGTAGAACAGGCGGTCGAGCCAACTTGCTGCGCCCAGATGGCGGATCCAGGCGACCAACTTCTGCCACTTGTGTCGATGGCAGCCGACGGCAACCTTGTCGTTGCTCATACACGGTTTCCCGTCCTCTTGTCGATCACAAGGCACTTGCTTCGATCTTGAAGCCGGGCCAGTAGCAGATGATCAGAAAAAGCGCGGCTGAGAACAGCATGATGCAGCCGACGATCTCCCATAAGGTCGGCTCAGATACGATTCGGCGTTGCTGGCAGGGTGCGAACGATATGGCAATTTACACCAGGGCATCGAACAACCTCGTAGAGTGATCTTGTATTCGAAGGTTGGGATCGCGATCACGTTTCCGCCCCCATCTCTTGGGCGCGGGTTCACCCTTAGTAGATCCATACCCTGCGGACTGCCCTGCGGCAACCGGAAGGTGGCTGAGGTGGCAGTACGGAAAGACGCGACGGCGGTGCGGGAAGGCCGTCTCCGCAACTGCCGATAGCGCGACCGGCACGACCCAGGGACATTGAGCACGCTGGACACCATCTCGTCGTCTCAATCATCGTCTCATTCAGGGGTGTTCAGCGGTGTCCGGCGTCGTTCGACGTCTGGCTATCACCACAGCTCACGGACGGTGCCGGGTGCTGGCGGACGGTGCCCGGCAGACCTCGAAAGCGTGTGAGGGTTTACGCCCTCCAAGGGTTCAAATCCCTTCACCACCGCCACTGAACAGGCGAAACGCCCGGCAGGTCGGAGACGACCCACCGGGCGTTCTGCTTGTGGTCTCAGTTGTCCCTCAACGGGCGGGTACGCGGGCCCCGGTGGCGCCCTGGTCGCCATCGTCAGCCGGAACGTTCGGCCCCTCCCAGCGCAGCCCACCGACGGGGTTCGCGATGTCCCGCCGGACCTGCCGGGCGGCCGCCGCCGTAGGGGTACTCGTGGTGTTCCTGACCACCGGCACCGCCCTCGCGAAGGCCGACAGTGCGCGCACCGGCGAGTACGGCCAGCCGGGATACACGGAGAACGACACGAGCGAGAAGCTGCGTACCAACGGCGTCGACTTCCGCCAGGTGGTCGAGCAGTTGCGTCCGGCAGAGGTACCGGCACCGCCGGGCTACTCCTTCACCCCGGACGTCAACGTGTTCATCACCGCGTTGGGCGACGAACCGGCGACGATACAGGTGACTGCCGTGCAGGCGATGTACGCCCTCTGGGCAGCCTGCGCCTGGGAAGCCGAGTGGTTGACCGCCTACACCGCCGGAGACGGGCCTCGGACCGCGGCGGCCGTCGCCGTGCTGCGGGATGTGCCGTCGTGGCCCCTCGTCATCAAGGTCGACGGGAGCGGTATCCGCGAGCAGCACCGGAAGGTGGCCGAGGCGGCGGTGCGAGGAGACGAGACGGCCGTACGGGACGGCCTGCGCCGCAACTGCCGGTATTGGCGCACCGCGTGCGCCAATACCACGATTCGTGAGCCGCTATTTGCCGCAGGTCGGGCAACGGTCGTGGACGGAGATTGTCGGAATGCCAGCTGTCTCGCTGGAACGTGCCCGCATCGCGAGCGCCACAGCCAGGGTTACCCCGCCCAGGATGAATATGGCGGCGGTGGTCCCGGTGATGACGCGGAAGTCGGCGTATCCGGCGCCCACGACGGGGGCGATGTTTTCGGACAGGGGATACAGCGCGAGTAGGCCGACCGGGGTGAGCAGAACGAGGAGCGCCCAGAGCCCTCGGGCGTCACCGCGCAGAGACAGCATGGCTGCGGCGAGCATGGCGGTTAGCAAGAGAACCGCGCCGGCCTCCGGGAGGATTGCGGCTCCATAGCTGAACCGGTAGAACCATGCGCTGCTCCCGGACAGCGCACCGACTGCGATGAGGGCTGCCGCCGGCGTTGTCGCCAAGGGTATGAGGCGATGGCGCAACGCTGTGTGGGAGGGAATTGCCAGCGCCAGCAGGCCCAGCGCCGCCTGGGGAAGCAGGACGAGCAAGTACGGGCGGGGCAGGTCGAACAGAGCGGCGACGGGTACCACGGCAACGGTGAGCAACAGTGCCAGTCCGATGGCAACGCGCGCCCACCGGGATGGGGCGAAGATATGAACGACGGCGGCCAGCAGCCAACAGGCCCATACGATGACGCCAGTGGTAGCGAATGGCCCGAAGGCTGGCGAGCCCCACAGACCTGAGATGGTGACCACTTCGGCAGCGATCCAGAAGCCGGCGAGCGCGGTCGCGGTGATGTAGCTCAGGACAGCGGCGAGGTGCAGGCCGGGTATGAGATCGGCAGCGCCGGCAGCGCGTAGGCGTTCACGGACACCCCCCACCAGCACGTCCACCGTGTCGAGGATCGACGGCCAACGGCGGTCGGGGCCGGCCAGGTCGAGATACGTGCCGACGATCTCGCCGCTCCGTGCCTGGCGGTAGCCGGCGGGGTAGGCCCGCAACAGTCGCCGGTATCGGCGTTCCAGGTCCCTCATGCCAGTCCTGCCAGCGCACGTGGGATAAGGGGCCGGGCCGCCGGAGTCGGGTGGCCCAAGCGGGCCGTGGCCGCCTCCACGTTGCGCCGCAGGCGCTCGGTCTCGGCCGCAAGGGTGGCATTGCCGGCGACCGAGAGACGGTAGTAGCGGCGCAGGCGACCGTCCACGACCTCCTCCCGGTCGACTTCGATGAGGCCCGCCTCCACCAACCGGTCGAGTGCGCCGTACAAGGTGCCGGGCCGCATGGATAGCCGACCCGAGGAAAGGGCCGCCACCTCCCCGATGATCCCGTAGCCGTGCAGTGGCGGGCCAGCGAGAGCGGTGAGGATCCAGAAGGTCGGTTCCTGCAGCGGTGTGTTCACCCTGGCAATATATCGGCCGCGAAGGTATGGCAGTGGCAGATCGTTGACGAACGTCTGACCCGGTCGGTGCTGGTCGCGGCGCATCCATGTGCCGGTAGCCGATACCCTCCGTCGGCCACGCCGAGGCGGTGGCTCCTGGGCCTTTCGAGCCGACAGGGTGCCGGGTCGATCGCGAACCGCTGTCCGGCGATGTTCCGTCGGGACGACGCCCACCCGTAGTCTCATTCGCGGCTGTACTCGGGTTCAGCGGCGAGACCCTGTCTGTCAGGGTGAGTTGAGGCCAGCGGCTCATAGCAAGTCCGTCGGACAGGGCGAGTTCAGGATCGAGAAGCGTTGAATACTGTTGTTGGCGTGGTGACGGCCCAGGATGGGGTCATGAGTC
>NZ_JBDPLT010000038.1:0-75298 GCF_039871775.1 Plantactinospora sp. B5E13 | reverse complement strand
CCCCCCCCGGGGCCGGGGGGGCGCCCCCCGCCCCCCCGCCACACCCCCGATGGTTCCCCGGCCGGCCCGGCGCCGGGTTCACCGCTCGACCGGTGGCCGGGTCGCCGGCACCAGGGCCAGGGCCGGGATCAGCAGGACCGGTACGACGAGCAGTGCCCGCAGCGTCCCGACCTGGTCGCCGAGCAGCCCGACCAGCGGCGGGCCGGCGAGGAACGCGGTGTAGCCGATCGTCGCGACCACACTGACCCGGGCCGGTGCCCGATGCTCCTCGTCGGCCGCCGCGCTCATCCCGACCGGGAAGCCGAGCGAGGCGCCGAGTCCCCAGAGCGCGACGCCGGCCAGCGCCACCGGTCCGGTCGGTACCAGGACCGCGACCAGCACCCCGAGCAGCGCCACCCCGATCGTGCCGAGCAGGACCGGGACCCGCCCCCACCGGTCGATCGCCACGGTCCCCACCGTGCGACCGATGGTCATCGCGGCGACGAAGACCCCGAAGACCGCCGCGCCGGTCGCCTCGTCGAACCCGTGGCCGTCGATGAAGGCGACCGCGATCCAGTCCATCGCGGTGCCCTCGGTGAAGGCCATCACCAGGACCAGCAGGCCGATGAGCAGGGTGCGCGGCTCCCGCCAGGCCCGCAGCACACCGCTGCCGGCTGCCGGTTCGGCGCTGCCGGTCCGCTCCTCGCCGGTGGCGGGTGCCGGGCCGGCGGTCTGCTCCTCGCCGGCGGCCGACGCGGGGGTGGCGGTGAGGAAGTGCCGGACGCCGGCCAGGGTGCCGGCGAGCACGATGCCGGCGACCAGGCTCAGGTGGACGGGCAGCGGAAGTCCGATGTGGGCACCGCCGGCGCCGAGCACGGCGCCGGAGACGGTGCCGAGACTCCAGGCGGCGTGGAACCGGGGCATCACGGTCCGGTGCAGCCGGCGTTCCACCAGCGCGGCCTCGACGTTCATCGCGACGTCGGCGAGACCCGAACCGTAGCCGAGGGTGGCGAGCCCGAGCGCGGTCAACGGTACGGACGGCCAGGCGCCGACCCCGACGCCGAGCATGACCAGTCCGGCCGCGACCAGGCCGGTGGCTCCGGCGGTGGTCCGGGGCGAGCCGACCCGGTGCACCACCGCCCCGGCGGTCAGCATCGCCAGGAACGCGCCGGCCGAGAGCGCGAGCAGCAGCAGCCCGAGCCGGCCAGGGCTGAGCCCGAGCGCCTCGCGGGCGGCGGGGATGCGGGCGAACCAGGAGGCGACGGCGAATCCGTTGAGCGCGAAGACGACCGCCACCCCGTTGCGGGCGGCGACCACCCGCCGCGGTGGGGCGGACCGTGCGGGAGTGGTCGGGGCCGCGGGGGCCGGGGGCATGGGGACTCCTTCGGCAGCGTTGGGCGGCAGCGCCGGACGGCAGCGTGACGAGCGGCGTGTGTGACGAGCGCGTACCGAAATGTCACCCCTGGGAGCGCTCTCATAACAAGCGTACGCTGACGGGAACCCCGGTCCGGGCCGTCTCCGCCGCCCGACGCGCACCGGGGCCGGCAGGAGCAGGGGGGGATCGGGATGCGGACGCGACCGGACGGACAGGCACGGCTCGAGGACGTCGCGAGGGTGGCCGGGGTGTCCCGGTCGACGGCGTCCCGGGTCATCTCGGGCTCCGGGCCGGCGTCGGCGGCGGCCCGGGACCGGGTCCGTTCGGCGGTCCAGTCGCTCGGCTACCGGCCGGACCAGGCGGCCAGGTCACTGGTGAGCCGATCGGGTTTCCGGCTCGTCCTCGGGGTCGTCGGTACGTCGCCCCGGGTGCTCGACGACCCGTACGTGCACCGGGCGGTCGCTGCGGCGGCGTCGGCCGGTACGGCGTACGAGGTCGGGGTCTCCCTGGAGTGGCTGCCCCGGCACGCACCCCGGCTGGACCGGATCCTCGACGACCGGACCGTCCGGGCTGTGGTGCTGATCAACACCACCGAGGCGGCGCTGGACGCGGTGCCGTCGACGTTCCGGGGCCGGGTGGCCTCGATCGGCATCGGAGCCCGGGGGGTGCCCTCGTTCGACGTCGACAACGGTGGCGGGGCGGCGGCCGTGCTCGAGCACCTCTACGCCACCGGACGACGCCGGATCGCGATGGTGACCGGGCCGCTCTGGATGCCGTGCGCCCGTCGACCCGTCGAGGCGTACCGGAATCTGATGCGGTCGGCCGGGCTGCCCGTTCGGCTGGTCCCCGGTGACTTCTCCGCCGCCACCGGACGGCGGGCGACCCGGACGGTGCTGGACCGGTGGCCGGACACCGACGCGGTCTTCGGGATCAACGACGCGACCGCCTTCGGCGCGCTGGCCACGCTGCGGAACGCCGGCTACCAGGTGCCGGGGGACGTCGCGGTCGCCGGGTTCGACGACATCGCGTACGCCGAACTCAGCGCTCCCGCGCTGACCACCGCGACCCATCCGGTCGAGCGGATCGTCACGTCGGCGGTCGGCGCGGTCCTCGAGCAGTCCTGGGTGCCGCCGAGCACGCTTTTTCCCTCCACCCTGGTCCGCCGGGACAGTGCCTGAGTCTCGGCCGGGGCACCAGGTTCGTGGCGGAGCCGGGCGGATCTGGTGAAGGTCCGGTGAGCGGCTGTCCCACATGATCCACAGGGGCCCCGGGGCGGAATACCCTACCTCGGTGTCCACACTCACCCGTGTCCGGTTCTGGCTGATTGTCTTCATCACCGGTCTCGTCCTCAGCGGGGTGACCGCGTTTCCGCTGGAGGCGGAGGTCCGGATCCTGGTCCGGATGCTGCACGCCGACTGGTCGCCGGCGCCCGAGCACCTGCCCGTCCTGGTCGACTGGCTCGACCGGGTGCACGAGGGCATCGTCGAGACCAACCGCCGTTATCCGTTCATCGCGTACGGCACGGATTGGCTGGCCTTCGCCCACCTGGTCATCGCGGTAGCCTTCTGGGGGCCGCTGCGTGACCCGGTCCGTAACGTCTGGGTGGTGCAGTTCGGCATGATCGCCTGCGCGGCGGTCGTCCCGCTCGCGCTGATCGCTGGTCCGGTGCGCGGAATCCCCTGGTGGTGGCAGCTCATCGACATCTCGTTCGGGGTCTTCGGCATCATCCCGCTGCTGTTCGCGCACCGGTCGATCCGTCGTCTGGAACGCGGGACGGGGCAGCGGACGGCGGGTGGCGGGGTCGCCGAGCCGGCCGGTGTCGGCTGACCCCGGTCAGCGGGCGGGTGCCGGCCCGGTCGAGTCGCGGATCACCAGGGTGTGTCCGGTGGAGCGGCGCCGGGCCCGCCGGGACCGGGGCTTGAGGGCCAGGTCGAGGGCCATCCGTCCCATGTCGGTCATCGGCAGTCGTACGGTGGTGAGGCTGGGCGCGAGGTCCGCCGCGACCGAGACGTCGTTGAAGCCGACCACCGACATCCGTTCCGGTACGGCGATCCGGTGCGCCCGCAGGGTGGCGAGGACGCCGATCGCCATCGAGTCGTTCAGCGCGAGGATCGCGGTGGTCCCGGGGTGGTCCCGGAGGATCCGCTCGGCGGCGATCCGACCGCCGTCCCGGGTGAAGTCGGCGTGCACGATCGGCAGTTCGTCGAGGGACCGGCCGTGGGCCCGCAGCGCCGCGTCCACTCCGGACAGCCGGTCGAGCACGGTGGTGAGTCCACCGGTGGCGGCGGCGACCGCGATCCGGGTGTGTCCCAGCCCGAGCAGGTGTTCGCCGAGCGCCCGCCCACCGGCCTCGTTGTCCGGGAGGACGGCGTCGACGCCGAGGAAGTGCCGGCCGATCGCGGCGACCCGCCCGCCGAGGTCCTGGAAGGCCGCCAGTTCCCGCTTCGCCTCGGCCTCGACGCCGGGGTCGGCGTAGCCGGAGCCGGCGATCAGGATGATGCCGACCCGCTGGGCGATCAGGTGTCGCAGCTGGCGCAGTTCGTGTTCCGGGTTCCGGCCGGAGTGGCAGATCTGTACCAGCAGGCCCTGCTCGCCGGCGACCTGGATGACCCCGCCGGCGATCTCCGAGAAGTACGGGTCGTCGATCTGGTGCACGACGAGTCCGACGGTCGAGCTGGCTCCGCCGGCCAGGGTGCGGGCGTACGGGTTGGCGACGTAGCCGAGTTCCCGGGAGACCTGCCGGACGCGGTCGGCGACCTCGGCGCTCACCCCGTCCCGGCCGGCCAGGGCGCGGGACGCGGTGGCCAGGGAGACCCCGGCGCGTTCGGCGACGTCGACCAGGCGCAACCTCGGGCCGGGCTTGGGCATCTGTTAACTCCCCAGAAATATCAAACACAGCCGTTGTAACCATTGCCCGTGACGCAGACCACAGCTTAGGGTACGTAAGCGCTTTCGTAAGCGCTTTCGTCCTGGTGCAAAGGAGCGTCCTGGGATGACATCCCGAGTGACACGCACACGATGGGCAACGGCTTTCGGCGCGGCGGTAGCACTCGCGCTGGCAGGCTGCAGTGGTGACGGCGGCGGGTCGGGCTCCGACGACGACCCGATCGTCGTCGGGATCTCGCTTCCGCTGACCGGTGACTTCTCCGAGCCCGGCAAGGGCGTGCAACGTGGCTACGAGGCCTGGGCGAAGATCACCAATGACAAGGGTGGCCTGCTCGGCCGTCAGATCGAGTTGAAGATCCTCGACGACCAGTCCAACGCGGACCGGGTCGTCGCCGACTACGAACAGTTGATCGGCAAGGACAACGTGGACATCGTGGTGGGTCCGTTCTCGACCCGCCTCGTCGTGCCGGCGGCCCGGGTGGCCGAGGAGTACGGCATGCTCTTCGTCGAGCCGGCCGGCGCGGCGAAGGAGGTCTTCGAGCAGGGCTTCAAGAACCTGTTCTACGCGGCCCCGGCGGTCGCCGACGACCACTACAACCACCTCGCCGCACACCTGCTGGCACTGCCGGCCGACCAGCGGCCGAAAACCGCCGCGTACGCCGCCATGGACGACCCGTTCGCCCAGGGCACCGCGTACGGACTGAAGGCGAAGCTGGAGGCCGGCGGCGTACGGACCGTGGTCGACGAGGTCTATCCGCCGAACACGACCGACTTCGGCAGCATCGCCGCCAAGATTACGGCCTCGAAGGCGGACCTGGTGGTGGGCGGCTCGCAGTACCAGGACGGGGTGAACCTCATCGTCGCCCTGCAGCAGCTCAACTACCAGCCGAAACTCGCGGCCTTCTCGACCGCCCCGACGAACCCCGAGTTCGCGGCGGCGATCGGCAACAAGACCGAGGGGATCCTCTCGCCCACCGGCTACACCCAGAAGGCGCCGTACCCGAGCAACGTCGAGTTCGTGGAGAAGTACACCGCCCAGTTCGGCACGCCGCCGGAGGAGGACGAGGCGAACGCGTACACCACCGGGCAGGTGGTCGCCGCGGCCGTCGCCGCGGTCGGCTGCGCCGAGCAGGGCGAGTGCCAGAAGAAGCTGGTCGACTGGCTGCACGGCAACAAGGTCGACACCGTGGTCGGCCCGCTGCGCTGGGACGCGACCGGCAAACCGCAGGGCGCGCACATGATCCAGCAGTGGGTCGGTGGGCAGATCCAGATCGTGCTGCCGGCCGACGCCAAGGAAGTCGAGTTCGTCTATCCGAAGCCGGCCTGGTGAGGTAGCGGATGCCGTCCGGGGGACTGCTCCTGCAGAGCGTCGTCCTGGGGCTGCTGTTGGGTGGGCTCTACGCCCTTCTGGCAGCGGGCCTGACGCTCTACTTCGGCATCATGCGGGTGGTGATGATCGCCCACTCGGCGTTCCTCATCCTCGCCGCCTACCTCGCCTGGTGGTCACACACCCGGCTCGGGGTCGACCCGCTGTTGTCGATGATCGTCACGGTGCCGCTCTTCTTCGGCATCGGGGTCGGACTGCAGCGGCTGCTGCTCGCCCGGCTGCGGCCGGCGACCCTCACCATGATGTCGGTGCTGCTCACCTTCGCGATCGCGCTGCTGGTCGAGGGCCTGCTCGGGTACGTCTTCACCGGCACCCAGCGGCGGATCCAGCTCGGTTACGGTTCGGCGAGCTTCGGCCTGTTCGGCGCCCGGATCGCGGTGGTGAAGCTGATCGCGTTCGGGCTGGCCGGAGTGGCGTTGCTGACGCTCTACCTGCTGATGAAGAAGACCACCTTCGGCTGGGCGTTGCGGGCCACCATCCAGCACCGGGACGCGGCCCGGCTGGTCGGGATCGACACCGACCGGGTCGCCGGCTTCGGGTTCGGTCTCGGGCTGGCCACCGCGGCGGTCGGCGGCACGGCGCTGGCGCTGGACACCACCATCTACCCGTCGCTGCACTGGCACTGGATCGGCCCACTGATGGCGATCATCGTGGTCGGCGGGCTGGGCAGCGTACCGGGGGCGGCGGCCGCCGCCATGCTGCTCGGCCTGCTGCAGAGCCTGTTGCAGATCCCGATGGGGACCACCTGGGCGCAGACCGTCTTCTACATCGCGCTCTTCGCGACGCTGGCGTTCCGGCCGCAGGGATTCTTCGGAGGTCGGCTTGCCCAACGTTTCTGATTCCCTGACCCCGGCGCCGACCACCGGCCCGGCGACGTCGGCCACGACGCCTGTCCCGGCCGACCCGGCCGCGACCGGTCCGGCCCGTCGCCGGCTCGGCCGGCTGCTGTACGGCGTGGCGATCCTGGCCCTCGTCGTCGCGGTGCTGGTCTTCCCGTCCCTGGCCCCGAACCCGTACATCCTCTCCGCCGGCGTCGTGGTGCTGAACTACGCGGTGCTCGCCACCTCGTGGAACTTCGTCGGCGGCTTCACCGGTTACATCTCGCTCGGCCACGGCGCGCTCGCCGGACTCGGCGGCTACGCCACCGGACTGTTCGTGGTGAAGGCGGGGCTGCCGAGCTTCGTCGCGCTCGCCGCCGCCGGCCTGCTGGTCGCGGCGCTCGCGGTCCCGATCGGGTACGCCGCCCTGCGGGTCCGGGGCGCCTCGTTTGTCATCGTGTCGATCGCGCTGGTGTTGATCCTGCTCCTGGTCTTCCAGAGCTGGGCGTCGTTCACCGGCGGGTCACGGGGGCTGGTCGTGCCGCGACCGTTCCCGGGGCTGCTCCGGCCCGAACACCACAGGGCCTTCTTCTACCTCTTCGCCGGCCTGCTCGGGGTGGCCCTGCTGGTCTGGTGGCTGATCGACAGGTCCCGGTTCGGCCTCGGTCTGAAGGCGATCCGGGAGGACGAGGACAAGGCGGAGGCGCTCGGCACCCCGACCTTCGGCTACAAGCTGGTCGTCTTCGTCATCTCGGCAGGCTTCACCGG
Organism: Plantactinospora sp. B5E13; assembly: GCF_039871775.1. NCBI lineage: Bacteria > Bacillati > Actinomycetota > Actinomycetes > Micromonosporales > Micromonosporaceae > Plantactinospora > Plantactinospora sp. B5E13. The sequence goes on along the minus strand of NZ_JBDPLT010000038.1, from coordinate 68,085 downwards.
ACTGGCCGGCGGGCTCTACGCGCTCTGGTTCGGCGACCTCGACCCGGTCTTCCAGTTCTCCATCCTGACCGGCTCCTACCTGGTCCTGATGGCGCTGCTCGGCGGCGTACGCCAGCTGTTCGGCCCACTGGTCGGCGCGCTGGTGGTCGGCATCGCGCTCGAGTACTTCAAGGTCGAGTTCGGCGACACCCAGCTGCACCTGGTCGCCACCGGTGTGCTGCTCGCCCTGGTGGTGCTCTTCATGCCGGACGGTGTCCTGCCGGCGCTCGGCGCCCTGTTCAACCGGTTCCTCCGGCCGACCCAGGCGTCGATCCGGGAGGTCACCGCCGCCGAACTGCGCGCCCAGCGGACCGGCGGCGCTGCGGTCGGGTCGCCGGCGGTGGACAGCGGACCGCAGGAGGACAGCGGGTCGCAGGCAGCGACCGGGCCGGCGGCTGCGACCGGGCCGGCGGCGGACGGGAAGCCGGCCGGTCGGACCGGACGGGAGGCGAGGTGAGCGGGATGGGTGAGCGGAGCCCGGGATCGGACCGGAGTCTGGAGACGACCGAGCTGACCAAGGCGTTCGGCGGCGTACGTGCCCTGGACGCGGCGAGCGTGACCTTCCGACCCGGCCGGGTCAACGCGCTGATCGGGCCGAACGGTTCCGGCAAGACGACCTTCTTCAACTGCGTCACCGGCATGATCCGGCCGGACAGTGGCCGGATCAGCTACCAGGGGCGAGACCTCACCGGTCGGGCCCCGCACGTGGTCGCCCGGGCCGGCCTCGGTCGTACCTTCCAGCTCTGCCGGGTCTTCCCCCGGATGACGGCGCTGGACAACGTCCTCGTCGCGGCCCGTCCCGGCGGCCTCGTCGCGAAGCTGCGCGGCGCACACCGCCGGGCCGACGTGGACCGGGCGAGGAGCTGGCTGACCCGGCTCGGCATCGAACACCTGGCCGAGGTCGAGGCCCGGAACATGTCCTGGGGGCAGCAGAAGCTGCTGGAGTTGGCCGGCGTGCTGATGAGCGACCCGGAGACGGTGCTGCTGGACGAGCCCGCCGGCGGGGTCAACCCCGCACTGCTCGACCGCATCGGGTCACTGGTGCGGGACCTCAACGCGGAGGGGAGGACCTTCGTGATCGTCGAGCACAACATGGACCTGGTGATGAGCATCAGCGACCACATCGTGGTCTTCGACCGGGGCCGGCCGATCGCCGAGGGGCCACCGTCGGTGATCCGGTCGGACGAGCGGGTGCTGGGGGCCTACCTTGGCGTCTGAGATCGAACTCGTCGACATCCAGGCCGGCTACGGTCGGGCCGCGCCGGTGCTGCGTGGGCTCTCCGTCTCGGTGGAGTCCGGCACCATCGTCTGCCTCGTCGGCCCGAACGGCGCCGGCAAGTCGACGGTGCTCAAGGTGGCGAGCGGCCTGTTGAAGCCCCGGTCCGGCCGGATCCTGGTCGGCGGGGTCGACGTCACCGGCCAGGGGCCACAGCGGATGCTCGCCGCCGGGGTGGCCCACGTGCTCCAGGGACACAGCGTGTTCCAGGAGATGACGGTCGCCGAGAACGTCCTCCTCGGCGGCTACACGCTGCGGGACAGGTCGGTCATCGCCCAACGGGTCGAGTTCGTCAAGGAACTCTTCCCGGTCGTCGCCGACCGGTGGCGGTCCCTGGCCGGGCTGCTCTCCGGCGGCCAGCAGAAGCAGGTCGAGTTCGCCCGGTCGCTGATGGTCAACCCGAAGGTCGTCCTGCTCGACGAGCCGTCGATGGGACTCGACCCGAAGGCCACCAGCACCGTCTTCGAGCAGGTCGTCCGGATGCGCGACGCGGGCACCGCCGTCCTGCTGGTCGAACAGAACGCCCGACGGGCGCTGGAAACCGCCGACCTCGGCTGTGTGCTCGACCTCGGCCGGGTGCACATCTCCGGGCCGGCGCCGCAACTGCTGGCCGATCCGCAACTCGGTGAGCTCTACCTCGGCGGCCGACCCGCCGAGGCCCGCCCACCGGCGAACCGCTGACCCGACGGTGGTGGCCGGGGCGCCCCGGCCACCACCGTCGGCACCACCACCCTGGCACCAGGCGCACAACTCCATAGTTCGACGCGGTCGCGGAAAGCGCTTCCACCGGCGCTGACCGGACCGCCGTACCCGAAAGAGGTGTACGCGATGTCGAGATCCCGGCGCGCTGTCGCCGCGACCGCCGCCCTGCTGGCGGCGGTACTGGCCAGCAGCGTGGCCGTTCCGCCGGCGCAGGCCGGCGGCAAGAAGCCACGTGACGTCCACCCGTCCCTGCGACACCACCTCGTCGCCTTCTACGACTTCGACCACCCGGTCCGGGGCGACTCCGCCCGGGAATCCGACCAGGGTCGCTCCGGCACCACGATCGACCTGGTCAACGGCGGTGCCGCGATGCGGGTGCCGGACCGCGCCTATCCCGGCAGCGGGCGGGCCCTGCAGACCCGGCAGGTCAACCCGACCGAGGCCGGCAACGACGACTGGAAGGCCGGGATCTACTCGGCGACCGGCGTACCGAGCCTGCGGGCGTTCAACGCCGTCGAGGGCATCACCGTCATGGGCTGGGTCAAGATGACCGGCGAGAACCCGAGACCCAACTCCAACACCGCCAACCCCGACGACCGGTTCAACGCGATCGGGCTGGCCGGCGTCCTGACCGGTGACTCCGACGGGCACGGCGTACGGGCGCTGCTCGAACTCATCGACGTGAACGGCGAACTGCGGCTGGTCGCGCTCGGCCGGCGACTGGACGGCGGCAACTCGCAGACGTACGCGGCCAGCGAGGACTGGCGTACCCTGCTGCCGGTCGGGGAGTGGGTCTTCCTCGCCGCCACCTTCGACTTCACCACCGGGGCGATGGCGCTCTACCGCAACGGGAAGCCGATCGACGGCTTCTACACCCGTACCGACGACCCGTGGCTGGTCGCCGGGCCGGGCGAGCACCGTACGACGGCGACCGACCCCCGTGGCATCAAGATCGGTGGCAGTTTCCCGCAGGACACCCGGGAGCAGAACCCCTGCGACTGCCGGATGGACTCGCTGATGTTCCTCGACCGGGTCGTCTCCGCCCGCCAGGTCGAGAAGCAGTACCGCCACCTGACCGGGTGACGCTGACCCCCACCCGAACCCCCCCCGTCCCCGAGATTGGAGTGACCCGCGTGCGCACCTCATCTCCGCCACGCCTCCGCAGATCCGTGACGGCGGCCTCGCTCACCGCCGCCGCCCTCGTGCTGAGCACCCTGGTCGGGACCGGGCCGGCGCAGGCCGCCGACCCGATCTACGACCCGGTACCGGAACAACAGACCCAGTCGCGGCTCGGCCTCGTGCTCACCGAGTTCGCCGCGTTCCCGAAGTCGGAGCCGAACCCGGCACCCGTCGACGCCCGACTGATGCGACAGGCCCGGATCAACACCATCATGGAGCTGCCCGACGGCTCCGGGCGGCGGGCCGTCCCCGACCTCAACGGCAGCCTCTACCTCGTCCGACCCGGCGGCACGCCGTACGTCTACCTCGACGTGGCAGCCACCTTCGCACCTCGGTTCTTCTCCGGACGCGGCCTCGGCCAGGGCTTCGGCTACGTCGCCTTCCACCCCGAGTTCAGGCGCAACGGCAAGTTCTACACGGTGCACACCGAGGCGGCCTCCTCGACGACCGTGGTGCCGGACTACTCCCAGAGCAGCGTCGTCTACCACGGCATCATCACCGAGTGGACCGCCACCGACCCGACCGCGGAGACCTTCGCCGGCACCCACCGGGAGGTGCTGCGGATCGGCTTCGGCGGCCAGGTGCACGGCATCCAGGAAATCAACTTCGACCCGACCCGGAAGAAGGGCGACCGCGACCACGGCCTGCTCTACATCGCGGCCGGTGACGGCGGCACCGGGGTCCGCAACACCGACCCGCAGAACCTGGCGATGCCGCACGGCAAGCTGCTGCGGATCGACCCGCTCGGCACCAACGCCCCGAACGGGCGCTACGGCATCCCGCCGTCGAACCCGTTCGTCGGGCAGGCTGGTGCGCTCGGCGAGATCTACGCGGTCGGCATGCGGGATCCGCACCGGTTCAGCTGGGACCGCAAGACCGGCAAGATGTATCTCGGCCACATCGGCGAGCACGCCATCGAGGCGATCTACGAGGTGAAGGCCGGCGACAACTTCGGCTGGAGCGAGCGGGAGGGCGCCTTCGTCTTCGACAAGACGTCGACCGCCCCCTGTGACAAGATCTTCCCGCTGCCGGCCGACGACGCGCAGTACGGGTACACGTACCCGGTCGCCGCGTACGACCACGAGCCGGCCCCCGGCTGGAACTGCACCTCGGACGTCGGCGTCGCGGTGGCCGGCGGATTTGTCTACCGGGGTCGGGACGTGCCCGCGCTGCGCGGCAAGTACGTCTTCGGCGACCTGGTCGACGGCCGGGTCCTCTACACCGAGGTCGACCAGATGCGCCGGGGTCGCGACCTGGCCCCGATCCACCGGCTCGCGCTCTTCGACGCGGCCGGCACCCCGGTCCGGATGCAGGACCTCTCCGGCCCCGGGGCGCCCGGCGACCCGAACCGGGTGGACCTGCGGTTCGGCACCGACAACCAGGGCGAGCTGTACATCCTCGCCAAGGCGAACGGCAGGGTCTGGAAGGTGACCGGGACCCGGGAGTACGCCGCCGCCAAGGTCGGCGCCACGTGGGTCCGGGACACCATGCGGCCGTCCAACTGGGCGCCGGTCACCCCGGCGAAGTGGATGTTCACCGGTGACAAGGTGGTCCTGGCCGAGGCCGGTGTGCAGCGTCCGGGTCCGCGGCGTCCGTTCGAGTACGCGGTGCTGACCGCCGGACCGGAGTTCGGCGCGGTGGAGATCCGGGCCGACGTCCGGCTCGACACCCCGGTCGAGGTGACCAACCGGGACGTGATCATCGTCTTCGGCTGGCGGTCGGACACCGAGTTCTACTACGCACACCTCTCCACCGACAACACGATCCTGCCGCACAACGGCATCTTCAAGGTCAACAATGCTGACCGGGAACGGCTCGACTACCAGTGGAACGGACGCTCGGAGGGCGCCGCGCCGGCGGTCACCGACGCGAAGTGGCATGAGGTGCGGGTCAAGCACCTGCCGGCCACCGGCGAGATCGGTGTCTACGTCGACGGTGCAAAGGACCCGCTGATGACGGCCCGGGACACCACGTTCGGCTCCGGGCGGGTCGGTTTCGGCTCCTTCGACAACGTCGGCAGCCTGCGTGACCTGACCGTCCGCGGCACGCCGGCGGTCTGAGCCCGGACCGGCCGGCCGGGCCCTCGGCAGTCGGCGGGGATTCCGCCCGAGCCCGCGGTCCGGTCCGCCCCCGTGGCCGGACCGGACCGCCCAGGTCGGTCACCGCCACCCGACTACGGTCGGGTGGCGGTGACCAGCCAGTTGGCGCCGGGGATCCGGACCCCGTCCGGCTCCTGGTAGGGGCGCAGCGCCTCGACCAGCAGCGTCCGGGCCAGCTCCGGGGTGAGGTCGGGGGAGCGTTCGAGGACCGCCCGGACCGGTCCGGAGCCGAGGTAGAAGCCGGTGGCCTCGGCCAGGTCGGTGCCGAACGCCATCGGCAGGTCGAGCGGTTCCGGGCGTACCTCCCGGAAACCGGCGTCGGTGAGCAGCGCGGTGAGCTGCGCCGGATCGGCCAGCGAGAACATCGCCGAGTCGGGCAGCCGGCCCGCACCGCCGTCCAGCGCGGCGATCGGCACCACGTACCAGGCGTTCGCGGTCATCTCGCGGGGACAGAGGAAGACGAGTCGACCCCCGGGCCGGAGCGCACGGCCGATGTTGCGGAACGCGGCGACCGGATCGGCGAAGAACATGATGCCGAACTGGCTGACCGCCACGTCGTACTGGCCCTCGGCGAACGGGTACACCTGGGCGTCACCCTGCTCGAACGTCACGTTGTCCAGGCCCGCCGCGCCCGCCGCCGCCCGGGCCCGCTCCAGCATCACCGCGGAGAGGTCGAGGCCGAGGGCGTGCCCGTGCGGTGCGAGCCGGGCGGCCATCCGGGTGCTCTCCCCGGTGCCACAGCCGATGTCGAGGAGCCGGGTCGTCGGCCCGATCCCGGCGGCGACCAGCAACGCTTCGGTCAACTCCCGGTTCACCGGGTCGCCGTCGTTGTGCTCGGCCCAGTGCGCACCCTCGGCGCCGTTCCACGCGACGTCCTGCTCCGTGTTCACGATCCGCGTCATCCCGGTCCCTCTCGTCCGCGTCGCTCCGGTTGAGCCCACCAACCAAGCGTCGGCCCGGTCAGGCATGCGGACAACTGCGGATCGGTCGGGGGTGGCATAAGCTCCGTGCATGCTGGACACCTGGTCCCTGCGGGTGCTCGTCGAGGTCGGCGAGCACGGCTCGTTCTCCGCTGCCGCGTCGGCGCTGACCCTGACCCAGCCCGCCGTCTCCCGACAGATCGCCGGCCTCGAACGACGCCTCGGCGTACCGCTGTTCAGCCGGGTGCCGCGCGGGGTCCGACCGACGCCGGCCGGGGCGGTCGCCATCGAACTCGCCCGCGACGCCCTGGACCGGCTGCGTGCCCTGGAGGCCCGCCTCGCCTCCTTTGCCAAACTGGCCACCGGCGACCTGCGGCTGGCGGCGTTCCCCAGCGTCAACACGTACCTGGTGCCGGAGGCGATCCGCCGGTTCGGCGAGCTTCATTCGGGCGTCACGCTGAGCCTGCGGCAGACCGACCGGGACCGGCCACTGCACGCGGTCCGCAACGGCGAGATCGATCTGGCGCTGGTCACCGGCTGGCACCTGTACGCGGACCCGGAGGAGGCCAGGTACGTCGGCGCCGACCCGCCCCGGACCGAGGGCCTTGGTACGCCCCGGAACGAGGGCCTCGGTGCGCCCCGGGCCGAGGTCGAGGGCGTCGACCTGCTGCCCCTGTGCGACGAGGAACTCCAGGTGCTGCTGCCGGCGACGCACCGGCTGGCCCGGCGTCGACGGATCCGACTGTCCGAGCTGGGCGACGAGAACTGGATCGACGGTGCCTATCCGGACTGTCTCGGGCCGATCGCCCCGCTCGCCGAGGCGCTCGGCGGCCCGCCCCGGATCGGCTTCTGGTGCGACGACTGGAACGGCAAGGCCGCCCTGGTGGCGGCGGGTGCCGGCGTCGCGCTCGTACCGACCCTGGCACAGCCCGGTCTGCGTCGGGACGTGGTGGTGCGGCCCACCATCCCGACGCTGCCGACCCGCCCGCTGTACGCGGCGACCGCCGTCGCGGAGTACCGTTCGCCGGCTGCGGCGGCGATGCTGGTTGTCCTCGGCGAACTTACCCGCCAGGGGATCCGTCCGACGTCGGCGCGGCCGACCCGAAGACCATCCGGAAGTGCGGCAGCGCGAGGGTGAGGAGCGGGCGGCGACCGGAGAGGTGGGCAAGCGGTCCGGCGGGATCGATCTCCCAGGTCGTGACGGCCGTGCCCACGGTGGTGCGGCACCCTACCCGGGTGGTGCGGACCCGACCGCCGAGCAACTGGGCCACCCGGAACCCGACCGGCCAGCGTCCGGGCAGCCGACGCCCCGGCCGGACCAGTGCCCGGGCGACCGGTCCGCGAGGCGTCCGGGCCGACGTGGTGATGTCCTCCACCGCTGTTCCGGTCGTCGGGCCGTCGTCGCCGATCTCCAGCTCGGCCAGCTCCTTCGGGATGCCCCACAGCTCACGGCCGCCGTCCCGGGAGGCCACACTGTCCACCCAGATGTGCGTGATGCTGACCCGGGGCCGCAACCCGGCCCGGACCAGCAGGGCCGAGAGCAACTCGCGGTAGTGCAGCACCCCGCCGGGCTCGTATCCCACCCAGGCGGCCCCGACCAGCCCGCGACCGGCGATCGTCACCGGCCGGACCGCCCGGGCCAGCTCTGCCGGCAGCCGGGGGAGCTCCGCCCGACGCAGTGCCCAGACCGAGACGTACATCCGGCCACGCAGCCGCCACGGCTCCGGTGGATAGCGCATCATGACCGCCTCGGATCGACTGAACCCTCACCAGTGGCCGGCCCGCCGGTCCCGCCGGGCCCGCCCGTCCGGGTCGTAGATGACACGGTAGGCGGGGACCGCCCAGAGCCGTTGGTGCCACGGCAGCCGCCTGGTCCGGTGCGGGCGGAGCCGACCCGGCGGTCGGGCACCCCGACGGCCACGCTCGTGCCAGGCCTGTAGCGCGTCGGCGGCCCGGTCGACCGCCCGGACCCTCGAGTCGGGATCCAGCAGGTCCCGGTCGTCGGTGACGTCCAGGTGCTCGCGGAGCAGGGCCAATCGCAGATCGCGGGCGAACCGTCGCCGATCGTCGGCCCGTCGGCACGCAGCCGCTGGTCGGGGTCGTCGTCTCCACCGTAGGCCCGTCGCCACCGGCCCGCACCCGGTCACCAACCGGCCGACCGGGTCGACGCCGCGCGGATCCGGTGGGGACCGGCGGCGCCGGCCGCGCTCACCACGTTCGCGGCGGTGGGGGAGGGCCCGGTACGGGTGGGTTGCCGAAACCGCCCGCCACCTGCGCCCGTCGGCGGGCCCGACGGCCACTGCCCACCATCAGCAGGCCGCCGACCAGCATGAGCAGGGCGATCAGCCCGAACACACCGATCACCACCACGGAGGTCCTGTCCCACGGCTGGGCGATGCGCCGGGGCGTACCGTCGTCGCCGGGGCCGAAGTGCTCACCCGCGCGCTCCTTGCCGACCATGACAAACGGCTGCGGTTTCACCTTGGCCGCCGCACGCAACGCCTTCTCGGCGTCGATCACGCCGTACCCGGTCTCCGGATCGTGCCGGTCCGGATGCGAGGCGGTGCGTTCGAGCAGTTCGACGACCTGACGTGGGGCCAGCTTCGGGTACTTGGCCAGGATCAGCGCGGCGACTCCGGAGGTCAACGCCGTCGCCTGCGAGGTGCCCTGACCGGATTTGCGGCCGGTCGAGTTGAACTCGGCACCCCAGATCTGCACGCCGGGCGCGGCCACGTCCACGTACGAGTGGACGCTGGAGAACGGCGCCCGAGCACCGGTCGGGGTACTCGCGGCGACACCGAGCACCCCGGGATAGCCGACCGGATAGCTGACCTGGTTCAGGTGCCTGGCATCGTTGCCGGCGCCCGCGACCACCACGATCCCCTTGCCGAGCGCGTACTGGACCGCCAGCATCTCGTCGGCGTCGTACGCGCCGATCAGGGACTCCGTGCCGAGCGAGAGCGAGATGACCCGGACCTCGGCGGTGTCCGCCGCCTGCCGGATGGCCCGGGCCAGGGTGGTTCCCGGTATCCCGGTCTCGAAGTCCGGGTCCTCGGTGTCCCGGATCGCTCGTAGTCCGAGCACCTTCGCGTCCGGGGCGACGTCAAGCACGTTCGAGGCCATGATCGTGCCGTGTTGGCCGTACCACGACTCCTTCTGGTCGGTCTCGTTGAGGAGGTCCGGCCCCTCGGTGGCACGCCCGTCCAGCAACGGATGCTCGGTGCGGATCCCGGTGTCGATCACCGCGACCGTGATCCCGTCACCACGGCTGATCCGGTGCGCGGCCGGGACCGAGAGTGCGTCGAGTTCCCAGCCCTGGCCGGCGGCGAGGGCCGGTGTCGCGGAGAACAGCAGCACCGTACCGACACCCACACTGACGACGGTCCGCGCCGCCGCCCGGCACCACCGGCTCATTGCCCTTTCACCGTGTTGTCGAAGGTACGTGAGTACGCACCGAGCAGGTCGCGGGCGAGGATCTGGTAGACCCGTAGCTCCTGTTCTCCGGTGTGCTTCCAGTCGGCGGGCAGTTTGCCGTACCGGCGGTTCGGGTCGGCCGGGCCGACGGTGATCGCCGCGAGGTACGGGCCGAAGGGACTGGCTCCCTCGGTGCCGCCGCCGTACCCCAGCTTCTTCTGCCATCCCGCGGCGGCGGTCTTCGGCACCGCCACCGGGATCACCATCGGTCCCGGCCTGTCCGCCACCACGCTGAACCCCGCCCCGGTGATCGTCGCCACCTGATCGTTCGAGCCGACCACACAGAGCGCGATGGTGGCCGCCGCCTCGCCTCCGGTGTCGACGTAGGTCGCCCGCAGGGCGGTGGTGCAGCCTTCCCTGACCGCGATCTCGGCAAGTTTGGCGACCAACGCCTCCGTGCAGTCGCTTTCCTCCGCGACGCCCTGGCGTACCCAGCCCCTCGAATGCTGTCCGAGGGTTGACGGCTCGTTCAGCACGTCCGGGAAGATCTCGTCGGCGCGCAGGTTGTGCCAGGCGAGCGGGATGAACGCGTCGTTGCTGATCTGGATCCGGCGGTTCTTGATCTCGTTGGCGACCAGTCCGCCGGCGGCCAGGAGCGGGAACACGGCGAGCACCGCGGCCAGCACACCGATCACCCGGCGCTTGCGGCCACGCTGCCTACCTCCCGCGTCTGGCGGCTGCGCGGGATGTGCTGGCGGTGGCGCCGGATATCCCGGTGGCGGCGCATGGTGTGCCGGCGATGGCGCGGCATATCCCGGCGGCGCGGCATATCCCGGCGGCGTCGGATGTCCCGTCGGCTGCGGTGGGTAGCCCGCCGGTGCGGGATGTACCGGCGGTGGGCCGACGGTGGGACCGGCCCCGGTCGGCGGTGGAGCACCGGGAGCGCCGGGAGCGCCGGGCGGGAACCCCGCTGGCGGATAGGGCTGCGGCTGCCCGTACGGCGGCGGTTGGTGGTACGGATAGGACGGCTGTGACAACGCGGCGCTCTCTTCCCGCCCCTGAGCCACGTCGGGGCGATCACGAAAATCGGGGACCCGTGACGATGATCAACTGGTGATGTTATACCGATGCGTTCGGTAGGCCCTCGGCGTCGCTCGGGTGAGGAACGGCGGTTGGCGTGGGATGACGCGACTGGACCCGGGGGGTCAGCCGGTCGGTGCCCGGTGTTTCGCGGTCGCGGTGTCCTGGTGGCCCGGCCACCAGGCGGCGTGACCGAGCAGCGCGGTGATCGCGGGGGTGAGGAAGAGCGACATCACGAACGCGACGATGGCGATGCCGACCGAGATGGCGAAGCCCATCTGGGTGAGGGTGCTGTTGCCGGCCAGCATCAGCGAGGCGAACGTACCGGCCAGGATGAGGCCGGCGGCGGCGATGGTCGGTCCGGCGTGCCGGATCGCCATCGCGGCGGCGTCCCGGGGGTTACGTCCCTCCCGGGCCTCCTCACGGAGCCGGGCCACCATCAGGATGTTGTAGTCGGTGCCGAGCGCGACCACGAACAGATACATGATCACCGGCAGGATGAAGATCAGACCGGGTTCGCCGAGCGCGTCCTGGAAGAGCAGGACCGTGGCACCCAGCGTCGCGGCGAAGCCGAGGCCGACCGAGAGCATCAGATACCAGGGCGCCACGACGCTGCGCAGCAGCAGCCCCAGGATCACCATGATGAGCACGGCGGCGACCGGGAAGACGACCGCGTAGTCGCGGTTCACCGCGGCCTGGATGTCGACGAAGACCGCGGTGATGCCCCCGACGAACGCGCTCGTGCCCTCGGGTTCCGCCGCGTGTGCGGTGTGCCGCAGCGGGCCGCGTACGGTGCGCAGCGCCGCCGCGGACTGCGGGGTGTCGTCGAGGGTGACCTGGAAGTTCGCCACCGTCCGGTCGGCCGAGAGGGTCGGCGGGGCGACCTGGCCGACGCCCGGCACCCCGGCCAGTTCCGTCCGGTACGCGGCCAGCCGGTCGGCTGGCAGCGGTGCTCCGGTGTCCGAGCGCAGGAAGACGTTGGACGGTTCGGTCGCCCCGGCCGGCAGCCCTCTGAGCAGCTCCCGGCTCCACCGGTTGGACTCCGACTCGGTGGCGGTCGAGCCGCTGCTCAGGTCGAAGTTGGGGTGGAAGCCGAAGGAGAAGACCGCGAGCACGATCAGCGCGGCACCGGAGACCGCCGCGTACACCGCCGGTCGGCGGCCGAGGGAGCGGCCGAGCGCGGCGAACCGGGCTCCGCGCGGCTCGCGCCGCCACGCCTGGGACGGCCAGAACACCTTCGTGCCGAGCAGTGACACCAGGGCCGGGATGAGGGTGAGGCCGGCGAGCAGGGTGGTGGCGACGGCGATGGCCAGCGCGGGGCCCAGGGACCGGAACAGGCCCAGCGTCGACAGGGTCAGGGCGAGGAAGGCGATGATGACCGCCCCGGCGGCCGACGCGATCGCCTCGCCGGCCCGGGTGACCGCGCTGACCATCGCCGTCTTGGGATCCTCGCCGAGTCGCAGCCGTTCCCGGTAGCGGAACATCAGGAACAGGATGTAGTCGGTGCCGACGCCGAACAGCACGACGATCAGCATCGCGCTCACCGAGCTGTCGGTCTTCAGGTCGAACGCCTCGTTGGCCCAGGCGATCAGACCGGTCGCGATCTGGGAGATCAGGCCGATGGTGAGGACCGGGAGCAGGGCGATGATCGGGCTGCGGAAGATGATCAGGAGCAGCACCACGATCAGGCCGATGGTCGCCACGCCGATGATCAGGTTGGCCCGGTCCCCGGACTTCTCGGCGTCGAGCGCCTGGGCGGCCGTACCGGTGATGCCGGCCTTGAGGCCGGAGCCGGCGAGCTGGTCGCCGAGCGCGTCGCGTAGTGCCTGGACCGCCTTGGTCTGGGCCCGGTCGCCCGGGCCGCTCTGCGGGGTGAGTTGGACCGCGATGATCTGGATCAACCGGTTGGGTGACGGCGGTGTCGGGGTGAGCGCGCGGACGTCGGGGATCTGCCGGGCGGCCAGGGCCTGCCCGATGGCCGCGACCTTCGCCGCGTCGGCGTCGGTCAGCGCCGCGTCGTCCTGCCGTTCGAAGACGATGATCGCGGCCGGTGTGGCGGCCTGGGGGAAGGCGGTCTGCTGCAGTTCGGCGGCGCGGATCGACTCGTAGTGCGAGGGCAGGAAGGACGCCTCGTCGGTGGTGGCGGTCAGCCGGGGCGCGGCGCCGATCACCGCCGCCGCGATCACGACCCACGCGAGGATCACCCAGACCGGGTGACGGACCACGAACCGTCCCACAGGGGCGAACACGGCGGCACCTCTCGTGGTCGACGACTCTCTCTCCGTGATCAAGCTAGTCGTTCGGCCGGGTGTCCTGCGGTGAGTTCACCAGCTTTGCCCTGGTACGCGCGATGGCCCAGGGGTTATCCCGCCAGGTTGTCCGGTTGGAGCCCTTGCCGGACGTGGCGGGCGGCGCTATGTTGTTCTCCAGTTGAGAAATACTCGATCTGAGAATGACTGGGTGATGGACGTGGAGTCGCAGTTCCTGGCCGAGTACGACCCGACGGCCTATCCGTCGGTCGCGGTCACCGTCGACGTGGTGGTGCTGACCATCCGGGACGGGGCACTCAGCGTGCTGCTCGTCGAACGTGCCGAGCATCCGTACCAGGGGCGCCTCGCCCTGCCCGGCGGATTCGTCCGCGACGAGACCCTCGACGAGGCGGCCCGCCGCGAACTGTCCGAGGAGACCGGGCTGCGCCCCGGCGAGGACGCGCTGGCCCGGGTCCACCTCGAACAGCTCCGCAGCTACGGGGACCCGGGCCGGGATCCGCGGATGCGGGTCGTCTCGGTGGCCTACCTGGCCTTCGCGCCGAGCCTGCCGGACCCGCGTGCCGGCGGCGACGCCGCGAAAGCCGGCTGGTTCCCGGTCGAGACGGCCCGGGACCTGGCCTTCGACCACGACACCGTGCTCGCCGACGGACTGGAGCGCGCCCGCGCCAAACTCGAGTACAGCCCGCTGGCCGCCGCGTTCCTCGGACCGGAGTTCACCATCGCCGAACTGCGCGCCGTCTACACCGCCGTGTGGGGGGAGCAGCTGCACGCCGGCAACTTCCACCGCAAGGTGCTCTCGGTGCCCGGGTTCGTGGAGAGCACCGGGGGAACCACCAGCCGGGGCGGCGAACGCGGTGGGCCCCGGGCCCGGCTCTACCGGAAAGGCGACGCCGTCCTGCTGCACCCGGCACTGCTCCGGCCCACCCGTGAGGAGCAGGTGAGATGACCTCGACGAGGCCGGTCGATTTTGACGACGCCGTCGCGCTGGTCCAGCGGACGGACGATCCCGCCGAGGTGTTCGTCGACGGGGTCACCACGTACCGCCGACTGGTGAAGCTCCTGCACCCCGACGTGGCGCCGGCCGGCCGTACCGCCGTCGCCACCGCGGCCATGGCCCGGCTCGCCGCGCTCTGGGCCGCGACCACCCCCGTCATCCAGACCCGCCGACGCCGCTGGGTCGTCGGCACCGGCCACACCACCGGTGACCTCACCACCCTGCGCGAGGTCACCGACGGCGACCTGCGCGGCCTGCTCAAACTGCCCCGCGACCCGGCCGACAACGACCTGGTCCGAGCCGAGATCGACGCGCTCACCCGGCTCGCCGCCGAGGGCGACCCGCGACATCGGGCGTACGCGCCCCAACTGCTGGACACCGTCACACACGACGACCCGGCCACCGGGGTACGCCGTACCGGTCCGGTGCTGGAACACCTCGCCGGCTTCGTCAGCCTCGCCGAGGTGGCCCGGCACTTCCCCGACGGGCTCGACCCGCGCGACGCCGCCTGGATGTGGCGACGGCTGCTGGTCGGTCTCGGCTGGGCGCACCGGGCCGGCCTCGTGCACGGTGCGGTCCTGCCCGAACACGTCCTCGTCCACCCCGCCGCACACGGGCTCGCCCTCGTCGACTGGTGCTACTCGGTCCGGCCCGGCGAACGGATCCCCGCGATCGTCGCCCGCCACCGCGACCACTACCCGCCCGAGGTTTCGGGACGGCGACCCGCCACCCCGGCCACCGACCTCTACGCCGCCGCCGACCTGATGACCCGACTGATCGGCCCCCGACTGCCGGCACCACTGCGCCGCTTCGCCGACGGCTGCCGGCTCGACCGCCCGGCCATGCGCCCCGACGACGCATGGCGTCTCCTCGCCGAACTCGACGACCTGCTGCACCAGCTCTACGGCCCCCGCCGCTTCCGACCCTTCACCCTGCCGGCCTGACCAGAGGATCAGCCGGGATCACCCTGCCGGCCTGACCAGAGGATCAGCCGGGATCACCCTGCCGGTCTGACCAGAGGATCAGCCGGGATCACCCTGCCGGTCTGACCAGAGGATCAGGCCCCCACCCCGAAAGGAACCTGTCATGGGCAGTGGACGTTGGTCCACCGACGTGTACGCGGCCGCCGCGAGCTACCGCGCGGCCACCGGTACGAGCGCCTTCGCGTACAGCGACAGCGGTGCCCGCACCGTGCATCCCGACCTCGACCCGCGCGGCGTGACCGACCGGGAGAGCCGGGACAGTGCCGAACACCCCACCTCGACGCCGATCGCCGTGCTGTTCGACGTCACCGGCTCGATGCGGGCGGTGCCCCGGGTGCTGCAGGCCAAGCTGCCGCAGCTGCTCGGGCTGCTGCTCCGCAAGGGCTACGTCACCGACCCGCAGATCATGTTCGGCGCGATCGGTGACGCCACCTGTGACCGGGTGCCGTTGCAGGTCGGCCAGTTCGAGTCGGACAACCGGATGGACGACCAGCTGGCGAAGATCGTGCTGGAGGGCGGCGGTGGCGGGCAGCGCACCGAGTCGTACGAGCTGGCGATGTACTTCATGGCCCGGCACACCGCGTTGGACAGCGTGCGGCAGCGCGGCCGGCGCGGCTACCTGTTCCTGATCGGGGACGAGTTGCCGTACGACCGGGTCAAGCCGGCCGAGGTCCGCAAGATCATCGGCGACGAGCTGGCCGAGCCGATCCCGGTCAAGGAGATCGTCCGCGAGCTGTCCCGCAGCTTCGAGGTCTACTACATCCTGCCGAGCGGAGCGAGCTACGCCGGCGACGCGGGCATCCTGGACGCCTGGCGGGACCTGCTCGGCCAGAACGTGCTGGAACTCGACAACCTCGACGCGGTCTGCGAGACCATCGCGCTCACCATCGGCCTGGCCGAGGACTCCATCGACCTCGACACCGGACTGCGTGACCTCGACGACGTCGGTTCCACCGCCGGTCCGTCGGTCGGCCGGGCGTTGGCGCCGCTGCGTCGAGACCTGGTCGCCCGGACCTCGGTGCCGCTCACCGGCCTGCGGTCCGGCAGCGGCGACGGGACCATCCGGCTGTGACACACGTGGTCGTGGTCGACCTCGGCTACGGCGACGCGGGCAAGGGCACGACCGTGGAGTGGGTCTGCGCGCGACAGCCGGTCACCGCGGTGATCCGGTTCAACGGGGGTGCGCAGGCCGCCCACAACGTGGTGACGCCGGACGGGCGGCACCACACCTTCGCCCAGTTCGGGTCGGGGACGCTGGCCGGCGTCCCCACCCACCTGTCGCGGTTCGTCGTGGTCGACCCGCTGGCGCTGGCGGCCGAGGCCGAGCATCTGGCCCGGCTCGGCGTACCGGACCCGTTCGGGCTGCTCACCGTGGACGGCGACGCGTTGCTGGCGACGCCGTGGCACCGCGCCGCCAACCAGGTCCGGGAGCTGCGTCGGGGTGCCGGGCGGCACGGTTCGTGCGGCCTCGGCGTCGGCGAAACCATGCGGTACGCGTTGACCTGGACCGACGCGCCCCGGGCCGCCGACGTACGGGACCCGGCCCGGCTGCGTCGCCGGTTGACCGCGGTACGCGACCGGCTCGTCGACGAACTGCGGTCCGCCGACACCCCGCCGGTCGACGCCGCCTCGGTCGGGGCGGCTCTGCTGCGCGACTGTCCGCCGGTCGACGACGTGATGGCGGCGTTCCAGGCCTTCGGGGCGGCGGTGCCGGTGGTGGACGGAGAAGCCGTCCGGCGTCGCCTGCTCCGGGCCGGGCCCTGCGTCTTCGAGGGCGCCCAGGGGGTGCTGCTCGACGAGTGGTACGGCTGGCACCCGTACACCACCTGGTCGACGACAACCTTCGACAACGCGGCAACCCTGCTCGCCGAGGCGGACCAGTCGGCGCTGCGGCTCGGCGTGGTCCGGACGTACACCACCCGGCACGGCGCCGGCCCGTTGGTGACCGAGGACCCGACGCTGTCCGTTCCGGAGCCGCACAACGGAACCGGCTGCTGGCAGGGGCCGTTCCGGGTCGGGCACTTCGACGCGGTGGCCCACCGGTACGCGGTGCAGGTCTGCGGCGGGGTGGACGCGCTCGCGGTGACCCACGCCGACGTACCGGAACGGACACCCGCGCTGCGGATCTGCACCGGTTACGAGGTGGCCGGGACGCCGCTGCGGCAGCTGGTGCCCGGCCGCCGGGGTGACCTGACCCACCAGGCGCGGCTCACCGACCTGCTCCGGCAGGCCGGGCCGGCGGAGCTGCACCGGCCGGACGACTGGCCGTCGGCGATCGGTGAGCTGCTCGGCCTGCCGGTGCTGGTGACGTCGTACGGCCCGCGCGCCGGCGACAAGCACCCCGGCGCGCTCGCCCGCCGGCTCGACGCCGAGGTCGCAGCGGCCGGGCGGCCCGGGTAGGTCGGCGACGACCGACCCACCCGAGCCGCCCGGTGCCGCTGCCCGGGGCGCCGGCCCCGGGCAGCCACTCAGCCGAGCGGATTGAGCAGCTCGGCCCGGCCCTCGAAGGCGAACAGCAGCAGGTCGACCATCCGGAACCGCGCCTCGTCCGGGCCCAGGGTCGGCCGCCAGGCCGGGTCCCGCAGGATGGAGTCGCGGCTGCCCTCGATGGCCCGGTGGAACACCTCGGCGACGATCCGGGCACCGACCCCGTCGAGCCGCCCGCCGTTGAACTCGGCCTCGCGCAGGATGTAGAACCACAGTGGCGTGTTGCTGGTCAACGCGTCCTTCTGCGCGTCGCTCAGCCCGTCCAGCACGGCACCGTCGGCGCCGTGCAGGATCTCGTCGGGCTTGAGCGGCACCAGGTCGAGGAACTCGGCCATCTGCTGACCGCTGGCGAGCCGGACCATGACGGCCCGGGTCAGGTTGCGGAAGGCGAGGTTCCGCTCGAGGTCGGTCGGCGCGGTGCCGCGTCCGCCGAAGGACCCGAGCGGCAGGTTGCGCAGCGGGTCCACCAGCAGGGTGTCGATCCGCCGGGTCAGGTTCAGCCCGGGACCCTCCCGCTCCGGGTCGACCACCAGGTCGTCGCGGCCGGCCTCGGCGAAGTCGTAGAGCCGGCGGAAGTCGGCGATCCAGTTCGTCGGCAGCCGTTCGAACGAGCCGGACTCGGGATCGTCGAGCGCGCCGTCGGGGGAGAGGTTGCCGCTGGTTCCGGAGAACTGGAACAGCAGCTCCAGGGTGCCGGCCGGGAAACCGGTGGTGGTCCCGGTACGGAAGATCCGGTTCCAGTCGTACACCTCCCGGACCATGCTGTGCCCGAGCCGGTACGCCGCGACGGAGAACTCGATCGGCATGGTCGGCCGGTCGCCCGGCTGCACCCAGCGGCCCCGGTTCCGGCGGTCGTAGCCGGGGGAGACCTCGAAGAACCGGCGCCCGTTGGTGAAGACGTCGTCCACCACCTCGGGCGAGACGATCCGGGGCAGGAAGTCGGTGCGCAGCATCCACTGGTAGTGCTTCACCACGACCGACCGGGCGGCCCGGAACAGCGCCGGCCCGGCGAGGCCGCCGCTGGCGAGCTGGTCGACCACCCGGTTGTGGAACCGGATGAACGCCAGGTGGGTCTGGGCCACCGCGAGGTTCTCGTCGTTGCGGGCGTCCGGGATCAGCGCGGCCCGGCGCTCCCGCTTCGTTGAGCCCAGCCCGGACCGGGGCAGGTCGAAGCCGTCGAGGTCCTGGTTGGCGGCGGGGTCGACCGGCGGCGGTCCGGAGACCGCGGCGGTCCGCCCCACCAACAGGTGCACACCGTCGTCGGCGTAGAAGGTCCGGTCGTTCCGGTCGGTCGGGCCGCGCCCGTAGAGCGAGTCCAGGTCGAGCGCAGGCGACCGGCCCTGGAGCAGGTCGTCCACCGAGACGTCCGAGCCGAGTGCGGCGGCGGTGGCGTCCATGGTCAGGTCGTGGTCGACGAACTGGCCGAGGTAGGTGTAGCCGGCGGGAACCGCCGGGTCCGTCGAGTCGGTGGAGACGCCGGCGACCATCGCCCGGGCCAGTGCGGCGCGTAGTTCCTCCGACGGCTGCTCACCCTGCGGGCCGAGCCGGGAGAACCGGAACTTGCGCAGCTCCGCGGTTGTCGACGGCCGTCGCGCGGTCGGCTGCCGTTGCGCGTCGAAGGAGAGCAGGCCCTCGCCCTCGACGAGGTAGTCCTCCCGCATGTGCCGTTTCATCAGTCGTTCCTCCCTCGTGACGACCGGCGGCCGGCCGGGCCACCCGACAGCGGAGGACACCAATGGAAAATGCGCACGATTACGCGCGGAAAAGAGCCCCCGTGAACGTCCGCGATCGGCGCGGACCAGTCGATGTGGCGCGGTTCGGAATGCCGGTCTGGTCGACTGACCCCAGAGTCCGTCGCGTGTGCCGCAGCGTCCACCTACTGTCGACGTTGCGACTCCGGCAACCCAATCCAATTACGATTTGAATTTGCCCGATTACTCTCCGGAATTGATGTCCGGGTCTACGGCGTCTCAATCTTCAACGGGTACGGGACGAAGGTGCTGCGGTTCTCGTCCAGGTCCAGCCGGCGGCCGATCGGTGCGGCGGCCCGCTGCGGGCAGGTCAACCGCTCGCAGGTCTTGCAGCCGGGCCCGATCGGGGTCGCCGCCCCGGTCGCCTGCAGGTCCCGCCCGGCGGAGTAGACGAGCCGCCCGGCGTGCCGCAACTCGCAGCCGAGCCCGATCGCGAAGACCTTGCCCGGCTGGCCGTACCCGCCGTGGTGCCGGGTGACGGTCCGGGCGATCCAGAGATAGCGCTGCCCGTCCGGCATCGCGGCCACCTGGGTCATCACCCGGCCCGGTGCGCTGAACGCCTCGTAGACGTTCCAGAGTGGACAGGTGCCGCCCGAGCGGGAGAACGGGAAACCGGTCGCCGACTGGCGTTTGGACATGTTGCCGGCCCGGTCGACCCGGACGAAGGAGAACGGCACGCCGCGCGCCCTCGGCCGCTGCAGGGTGCTCAGCCGGTGGCAGACACTCTCCCAACCCATCACGAAGTGGTCGGTGAGCAGCCCGATGTCGTACCGCCGGGTCTCGGCGGCCTCGAGGAACTCCCGGTACGGCAGGATCAGCGCGGCGGCGAAGTAGTTGGCCAGCCCGACCCGCAGCAGGATCTGCGTCTGTACGTCGTAGATCCGCTCTTCCTCGATTATTTCGTCGATGACGTCGGCGTATTCCAGCAGGGCGATCTGGGCACCCATCCGGATCGCCTCCTGCCCGGAACGCAACGACGTCGACAGGTGCAGGGTGCGGCTCTGCGGCCGGTAGCGGTGCAGTTCCCCGGCGAGCGCGTCGGTCTCCTCGCGCACGATCCGTACCCCGTGCCGGTCGGCGAGCCGGTCGGTCAGCGCGGACCGGGCCTCGCCGCGCCGGATCCCGATCTCGGCGGCCAGCGCCTCGGCCGCCTCGTCCAGGTCCGGCACGTAGTTCTGGCGCCGGTAGAAGAAGTCGCTCACCTGGTCGTGCGGGCTGCGTCCGGGGACCAGCTCCCGGTCGCCGACCACCTCGGCGAGCTGGTCGTTGGTCTGCCGGTAGCGGCGGTAGAGGTCGATCACCGCCTCGGCGACCTCGGGCAGTTTGCCGGCCAGCTCGGTCAGGTCGGGCAGGGTGGCCCGGGCCGGCAGTGCCTCACGCAGTTCGGCCACCAGCCGTGGCGTGTCGTGCGGGGCGAAGTACGCGGTGTCGACACCGAAGACCTCGGTGATCCGGATCAGCACCGGCACGGTGAGTGGCCGGGTGTCGTGTTCGAGCTGGTTGAGGTAGCTGGGGGAGATGCCGAGCTGGCGGGCCAGTTCGATCTGGCTGACGCCGTGCTCCTCGCGCAGCCGCCGCAGTCGCGGGCCCGCGAACGTCTTGACCATGGCGCCTCCCAACGCCGCTGATCGGCTTACATTAACACAACTGTTAAGAATGCCTTTCGCAACTTCGCAAAATAGGGGTGGTGGATTTTCAATAATTCGCTGTTTCCGTATCTCGACCCCTCGATCGAGCCCGTGTCATGGTTTCGGTCAAACACCGGTGAACGGTACGTGATCACCGACCCCGAAGGAGCACACGATGAGCACGCCGGTCGAACAGTTGCGGAAAGAGTGGGCCACCGACCCGCGGTGGCGGGGCGTCGAGCGGAGCTACCGGGCCGAGGACGTCGTCCGGCTGCGCGGTGTGGTCACCGAGGAACACACCCTTGCCCGCCGGGGCGCGCAGCGACTGTGGCGGCTGCTGCACACCGAGGACCACCTGCCCGCGCTCGGCGCGCTGACCGGCAACCAGGCCGTGCAGATGGTCCGGGCCGGCCTCAACGCGATCTACCTCTCCGGCTGGCAGGTCGCCGCGGACGCCAACCTGGCCGGCCAGACGTACCCGGACCAGAGCCTCTACCCGGCGAACTCGGTGCCGGCGGCGGTCCGCCGGATCAACAACGCCCTGCTGCGCGCCGGCCAGATCGAGACCGCCGAGGGAGTCGAGCCGTCGGTCGACTGGCTCGCCCCGATCGTCGCCGACGCCGAGGCAGGCTTCGGTGGCGTGCTCAACGCGTACGAGCTGATGACCGCGATGATCGTGGCCGGCGCGGCCGGGGTGCACTGGGAGGACCAGCTCGCCAGCGAGAAGAAGTGCGGCCACCTCGGCGGCAAGGTGCTGATCCCCACCGGGCAGCACATCCGGACCCTCTCCTCGGCCCGGCTCGCCGCCGACGTCGCCGGTGTCCCCTCCGTGATCATCGCCCGTACCGACGCGCACGCCGCGACGCTGCTCACCACCGACACAGACGAGCGGGACCAGCCGTTCCTCACCGGCGAGCGGACCGCCGAGGGCTTCCACCGGGTCCGCAACGGACTGGAGCCGTGCGTCGCCCGGGGACTGGCGTACGCGCCGTACGCCGATCTGCTGTGGATGGAGACCAGCACCCCGGACCTGGAGCTGGCCCGCCGTTTCGCCGAAGCGATCAAGGCCGAGTACCCGGACCAGCTGCTCGCCTACAACTGTTCGCCGTCGTTCAACTGGCGCCGGCACCTCGACGACGCCACCATCGCCAAGTTCCAGCGGGAGCTGGGCCACATGGGGTACAGATTCCAGTTCATCACCCTGGCCGGATTCCACGCCCTCAACTACTCGATGTTCGAGCTGGCCCGGGGCTACGCCACCGGCGGGATGCCGGCGTACGTCGCGCTGCAGGAGCGTGAGTTCGCCGCCGAGCCGGCGGGCTACACCGCGGTCCGGCACCAGCGTGAGGTCGGCACCGGCTACTTCGACCTGATCAGTACCGTGCTCAACCCCACCGCCGAGACCACCGCGCTGCGCGGCTCGACCGAGGAGGAGCAGTTCGGCACCGAGCGGAAGTTCGGCCCGGAGCGGGACGGAGTGCCGGCATGAACATCCAGATCAGCGGCCCGATGGCCGACCGCTACGACGAGATCCTCAGCCCCAAGGCGCTGGACTTCCTGGTCGCGCTCGACCGCGAGTTCGCCGCCCGCCGGGTCGCGGTGCTGGACACCCGGCGGGCCCGACGCGCCCGGTACGCCGAGGGGCAGCTCCCCGGCTTCCTGCCCGAGACGGCGGCCGTTCGGGCCGACCCGGACTGGCGGGTCGCAGCACCCGCCCCCGGACTGGTCGACCGCCGGGTGGAGATCACCGGACCCACCGACCGGCGGATGACCGTCAACGCGCTCAACTCCGGGGCCCGGGTCTGGCTGGCCGACTTCGAGGACGCCCTCACCCCGACCTGGCACAACGTCATCGACGGACAGCTCAACCTGGTCGACGCCATCGACCGGCGGATCGACTTCACCGACGGTCGCGGCAAGCGGTACGTGGTCGGGTCCGACCCGGCCACCATCGTCGTCCGGCCGCGGGGCTGGCACCTGGTGGAGAAGCACCTGGTCGTCGACGGCCGGCCGATCTCCGCCAGCCTGGTCGACTTCGGGCTCTACTTCCTGCACTGCGCCCAGCGGCAGCTCGACGCCGGCAGCGGCCCCTACTTCTACCTGCCCAAACTGGAGGACCACCGGGAGGCGCGGCTCTGGAACGACGTGTTCCGCTTCGCCCAGCGGTACCTCGGCATCCCGCAGGGCACCATCCGGGCCACCGTGCTCGTCGAGACGATCACCGCCGCCTTCGAGATGGAGGAGATCCTCTACGAGCTGCGCGAACACGCCGCCGGGCTGAACGCCGGCCGCTGGGACTACATCTTCAGCATCATCAAAAACTTCGGCCACCGGGACGACTTCCTGCTCCCGGACCGGGGTGCGGTGACGATGACGGTGCCGTTCATGCGGGCGTACACCGAACTGCTGGTCCGGACCTGTCACCGGCGCGGCGCGCACGCCCTCGGCGGGATGGCCGCCTTCATTCCCAGCCGCGACCCCGAGGTCAACAGCGTGGCGCTGGCCAGGGTCCGGGCGGACAAGGAGCGCGAGGCGGCCGACGGCTTCGACGGCTCCTGGGTGGCCCACCCCGGCCTGGTGGAGATCTGCCGGGAGACCTTCGACGCGGTGCTCGGCGACCGCCCGCACCAGCTCGGGCGGCTCCGCGACGAGGTCACCGTCACCGCCGACGACCTGCTGGCGGTCGACCGGACACCGGGACGGGTCAGCGCGGCCGGCCTGCGGGGCAACATCGCGGTTGCGCTGCGTTACCTCGACTCGTGGCTCGGCGGCACCGGTGCCGCCGCCATCTTCAACCTGATGGAGGACGCCGCCACCGCAGAGATCGCCCGCTGCCAGGTCTGGCAGTGGCTGCACCACGCGACGCCGCTGGCCGACGGCGGACGGGTCACCTCCGACCGGGTCCGCGCGCTGGTCGCCGACGAGGTCGCCGCCCTCTGTGCGGAACGCCCGCCGGCCGACCGACAGCGGATCGCCGACGCGGCGGCGATCCTCGAACGCACCGCCCTCGCCGACGACCTGCCGGCCTTCTTCACCACCGAGGCCTACGCCCGCCACATGTAGGGACGGGCGCCTTCCCGTTCGGGTGAAAAGGGGGCCCTTTCCGACGTGTCAGGCCACCCGGGCGACCGCCCCGGCCGGCGGATCCGGTACGACACCCGGGTGCAGGACCGCCGCGAGCGCCTCGACCCCGTCGACCAGCCGGGGCCCGGGGCGTACCACGAGTCCGTCGGCGTCGATGGCCCAGACCGCTACGCCGGGCAGCCGCTCGGCGACCAGCCGGGCCTGTCCGACCGCACCCTCCAGGTGGAATCCACAGGGGGAGACGATCACCAGGTCCGGGGCGGCGCCGGCAAACTCCTGCCATGTCGTCTGGACCGACCGGGCGCCGGGCCGGGCCGCGACCGGTTCACCGCCGGCGGCCCGGACCAGGTCCGGAACCCAGTGACCGGCGGTGAACGGCGGTTCGACCCACTCCACCACCGCGACCCGGGGCCGGGGGCGTCCGGCGATGGCGGCGGCGACCGTGCCGAGCCGGGTACGCAGCCCCACGACGAGGGCCTCGGCCCGGTCCGGTACGCCGGTCCGGCTCCCCACCGCGACGATGGTGTCGAGCACCTCGTCCAGGCTGTACGGGTCGAGGGAGAGCACGTCGGACCGGCACCCGAGGTAGTCCAGGGCGTTCTCCACCTGGCCGGAGGGGAGCGCGCAGACCCGGCAGAGGTCCTGGGTCAGGATCAGTTCCGGGGCGAGGTCGGCGAGCGCGTCCGCGTGCAGCGTGTAGAGGTCCTCGCCGGCGGCCATCCGCGCCTTGACGTAGTCGTCGATCTCGCCGGGGCTCATGCCCCGGGTGTCTCGGCCGCCGACCACGACGGTCTTGTCGGTACGGGCCGACGGCGGTTCGTCGCACTCGAAGGTGACACCGACAAGGTCGTCACCGAGCCCGAGTGCGTAGACGATCTCGGTGGCGGATGGCAGCAGGGAGACCAGACGCATGTCCCCATCGTGCCGGGCCGGATGACACCCGGATCACCCGGCCCGGTCGTCCGATGCCCGGAGGTTGTCGTCAGGTCAGCCCTGGCGGGCCTTCCAACGCGGGTTGGTGCGGTTGACCACCATCACCCGGCCGTGCCGGCGTACCACCACCGAGCCCGGCTTCTGCTTCAACGCCCGCAGTGAACTACGAACTCTCATGGCCATCCTCCTCGGCTCAGGTCCGGAAACTGGTGTCCGTACGCCGAGCACAACGTCGGGGGAGGCGGTCGGGATTCCGGCGACCGATGGACCGCTGGGTGGTATGAGGTGTCATGTCCGGTTTTAATCGGCGACCCGGGAGTACGCCGTGACCTGGTCGATCCGCAGCCGGACCAGCAGCTCACCCGGTACGGCGTTGCGGGCGCCGAACTCCTCGGCGTGCTCCTCGCCGAGATAGCGGGCGGCGAGCCGGGTGGCCCAGTACCGCATCTCGTCCAGGTTCTCGCTGATCGTCGCCCGGCCCCGCAGGGTGACGAAGGCGAACGGTGGGTTCTCGTCGTCGACACAGAGCGCGGCCCGGCCGTCCCGGAGCAGCGCCCGGCCCTTCACCGAGGTCTTCCCGGTGTTGAAGACCACGTCGTCACGGTCGAGCAGGAACCAGATCGGCACGATGTGCGGCGAACCGTCGGCCCGTACGGTGGCGACCTTGCCGGTCCGGGTCCCCGCCGACACGAAGCTCCGCCATTCCTCCCCGGTCATCCGATGCGCCATGTGCCCATAATGCCCTTTGTCCCGACCTGGGTGGATCGTGCTTGGTAAAAACCTCGGAAGTGCGCCGCACCACCGCTGTTCAGAAGTACGTGTGCAGCACGTCGACCACGGTGTCGGTGTCGTCCAGGACCGGGATGTACCGCCACTTGTCGAAGGCGGTGCACGGGTGGGAGATGCCGAAGCAGACCAGGTCCCCGGGGTGCAGGTCGACGTCGGGCGGCGCGGCGAGGAAGGCGTGGTGGTCGTTGAGTCGGGTCACGGTCACGCCGGTCACCTCCGTGACCGAGCCGGAGGCCCGGCGGACCCGCAGCGGCACCGGGAGGCCCTCGTCGTACGGCGCATCGCGCTTGCCCATGGCGACGATCGCCAGCCCGGGTTCCGGGGTGGAGATGACCTGGGCCCAGAGTTCCAGCGCCCCGGCCAGCGACCCGTCCTCCGGACTGCGCCGGAACGGCGTGTGTGCGGCGTAGAAGCCGTGGTCGTGGCTGACGTACGCGCCGCTGCGCAGCACCACCCGCAGGTGACGGCCGGGGAGCCAGGCGCCGCCGAGCCGGTCGGCCACCACGTCGAACCAGGCGCTGCCCCCGGCGCTGACGATCACCTCGTCCGGTAGCAGCCCCCGGGCGGCCAGCTCGACCGTCGCCTCCCGGGTCCGGTCGAGGTACGTCGCCACCTCCGTCGCGTCCCGCAGGCCCCCCTCGTACGCGGTCACGCCGTCGAGGCGTACCCGGGCGGTGTCGGCGACCGCCTCGGCGACCTCGACCAGTTGCCGGATGGTCCGACAGCCGGTCCGGCCGCCGGCGTGGCCGAGTTCCGCGAGGACCCGTACCGCTGGGCCGTCCGGCCGGTCGGCGAGGGTGGTGCCGATCGCCTCGACCCCGGCGACCGAGTCCACGAAGAGGTACGCCTCGAAGCCCCGGTCGAGTTCGCCGGCCAGCCAGCGCAGTGGCACCGGGTCGAGCAGTTGGTTGGCGAGCAGCACCCGGGGCACCCCGAGGTGTCGACAGACGAGCAGCTGGTTGGCGGTGGCCACGGTGATCGCCCAGGCTCCGCCGGCGAGTTGGGCGGCGAACAGCGACGGGGCCATGGTCGTCTTGCCGTGCGGGGCGAACGAGAAGCCGTGCCGGGCGCAGAAGTCGGCCATCGTGGTGAGGTTGTGGTGCAGGGCGCTACGGCGGGCGACCAGCGCCGGCCAGCTGACGGCGCCGTCGAACAGCCGGTGGCCGGCGGCGACGAACTCGCTGGCCCGGATCGGTGGTCCCGGCTGCCAGAGGCCCTTGGCCCGCCAGTCGAGCGGTGGCTCGTCGAGGTCCTCGCGCAGCACCGGCCCGCCCTCCCGGTTCGCCTGATCAGGTTCGGATGTGGCTCGCTGTTGGCAGCTGAGATTGCCGGCTCGCCCGCGCCACGTCAACCTCGGACGGCCAGAAGTGGGCGGCGTTCCGGGGATCGGGTGGGGGTCTTGACGAGAGGGGGCGACAGGGCGCACCCTATCCCGACCGTAGTTAACGGACTAATTCCGAACCTGTTGCCCTAGTGTGGACTGGAGCGCCGATGGTGATCGGTCTGGTCATCCACGTCAGCCACCGGGCCGTCTTCGAGGACGCGGCCCGGACCCTGGCCGGGGTGAACCTGGAGTGGATGGTCTACGAGCACGAGGACCAGGTCCGGGACACCGTCGCCGACCGGCTCGCCCGACAGCACGTCGACGGCCTGCTGCTCGGCCCGGTGCCGTACGCGAAGTGCCGGGACCTGCTGCCGCCGGACCTTCCGGTGGCGATCCTCCGCTCGGCCGGGCTGGACCTCTCCCTGGCGCTGTTCAAGGCCCTGTCCCGGGGTTGGCGACCGACCCCGGTCAGCATCGACACCTACGACGCCCGCACGGTCGACGAGGTGGCCGGCGCGCTGGACCTGGACCCGGCCGGGATCAGTCTGCTGCCGTACGACCCGGAGCAGACCGTCGCCGAGATCGTCGGATTCCACCGCGCCGCACTGGCCCGGACCGGTGCCGACTACGTGATCAGCCTGCGCACCGCGGTCGCGGAACAGCTGCGCGGGGCCGTCCCGGTGCTCGGCGGACTGCCCGGCCCGGCGACCCTGCGGGCCCAGCTGCACGAGCTGGCGCTGCGGGTGCAGTCGAAACGGGCCAGCGCGCTGCGCTTCGCCGCCGGGGTCTTCCTGGTCGGCCGGACAAACCCGCAACCCGACCTCGACCGGGCCCGGGTAGGCCTGATGAACCTGCTGATCAACACGCCCGAGTTCGGCGACGCCTGGATCGAGAACCGGGGCCGCCGCGGTGTGGTGGTCTTCGCCCACCAGGCCCTCTTCGAACAGGCGACCAACAGCTGGGTGACCCTGCCGGCGCTGGGACAGGCACAGGAGACGCTCGGGATCCGGGTCGCCGCCGGGTTCGGGGTGGGCGCCTCGGCCCGCAGCTGCCTGCAGCTGGCCGAGCGGGCGGCCGCCCGGGCCGAACAGGAGGACACGCCGAGCGCGTACCTGGTCGAGGACAGCGGCGTGATCATCGGGCCGATGAGCCCGGCCGGATCGGCCGTCACCTTCACCTACCGGGGGCACGGCGCCGCACTGGAGCGGATTGCCGCCGAGGTGGGGCTCAGCGCGGCGACGCTGTCGCGGCTGGCGGCCGTCGAACGGTCGCTGGCGGGCCAGGCGATCTCCCCGGGTGACCTCGCCCGACAGCTCGGCATCACCGACCCGAGCGGGCGACGGCTGATCCGCAAACTGAGCGAGTCCGGACTCGTCGAGGTGGAGGGCAGCACCCAACTGCACCGCAAGGGGCGGCCCGCCCGGCTGTACCGACTGCGCATCGGCGCGACGGTCGAGCAGGCCCGATGACCGGGACCAGCGACACCCCCGGCTGGGACCTGCTGCTGACCGGCGGAGACCTGCTCGATCCGGCCGACCGGCGCGCCGGTCCGCACGACATCGCGATCCGGGCCGGTCGGATCGCCGCCGTGGCACCCCGGCTGCCCCGGGCCGGTGTGACCGAGGTGGTCGACCTGACCGGACGGTTGGTCACCCCCGGCCTGGTGGACCTGCACACCCACGTGCATCCCGGTGCGACGTACTGGGGAATCGACCCGGAACCGGTGGCCTGGCGGTCCGGGGTGACCACCTGGGTGGACGCCGGGTCGGCCGGGGCCTGGTCCTTTCCGGCCCTCGCCGCCGCCATCGCCGGCTATCCGGTACGGGTACCCGCCCTGCTGAACATCTCCGCGGCCGGGCTGGTCGCCCCGGTCGGCGAATCCCGGAACCTCGCGAACTGCGACGTCGACCTGGCGGTGGCGACCGTACAGGCGTACCGGGAGACCATCGTCGGCATCAAGGTCCGGATGGATCGGCACAACGTGGGATCACACGGGCTGGCCCCGCTCCGCCGGGCGGTCGAGGCGGCCGCGGCCACCGACCTGCCGGTGATGGTCCACATCGGAGCCGGACCGCCCACGATCGGTCAGCTGCTGCCCCTGCTGCGACCCGGCGACATCATCACGCACTGTGCCAGCGGCATCGCCGCGGGTCCGACCGGGTTCGACCCGGCGGCGAAGGACGCCTACCAGGCGGGCATCCGGTTCGACCTCGGGCATGGCTCCGGCGGCTTCGCCTTCGACGTCCTCGAGGCGCAGCTGGCCGCCGGTTTGCCGCCGCACGCGGTCTCCACCGACCTGCACAGCCGCTCGCTGCACGGCCCGGTCTTCGACCTGCCGACCACGATGGCCAAGCTGCTGGCCGTCGGGATGAGCCTGGAACAGGTGGTCGCGGCGGCGACGATCGGACCGGCCCGGGCACTCGGCCTCACCGACGGAGCCGGCACGCTCGCGATCGGCGCGCCGGCCGACCTCGCCGTCTTCACCGTCGAACCCGACCGGTTCGAGCTGTCCGACGTGCACGGACAACGCCGTACGTCGCCGATCCGGCTGGTCAACGAGGTGACGTACCGGGCCGGCCGGCCGATGCCGCCCCGGCTGTCCGGGCCCGTCCCGCCGTGGGTCCCGCTCACCGACGCCCAACGGCACGCACTCGCCGAACGGGACCGGGCGGTACGTCGACTGCTGACCACACCCCTGGTGGGCCCGGACGGGCTCGCCGAACAGTTCCCCCGAGACGGAGGCTGACCCATGCCCAAGCGGATCGTCGTCGCCGAGCAGGCGGCACCACCCGGCGGCCCCTACTCCCACGCGGTGGTCGCCGGCGACTTCGCGTACCTCTCCGGCGCCTGCCCGGTGCTACCGGACGGCACCTGGGTGAAGGGTGACTTCGCCGCGCAGGCGCGAGCCGCGTTCGGCAACCTGGCCCGGGTGGCCGAGGCGGCCGGCGGCGACCTGACCGACGCGGTACGGGTCGGGGTGTACCTGCGCGACTTCGCCGACTTCCCGGCGATGAACGAGATCTACCGGGAGTTCTTCGGCGCCGAGAACCTGCCGGCCCGGACCACCCTGCCGGTCGCGTTGAACGGCTTCGACATCGAGGTCGACGCGGTCCTCCACCTCGGCGGGTAGCCGGACGCGGCGCCCCGGCCCGTAGGACATCCAAGCCGACCCACCCCGAACCTGGCTCGCTACCAGAGGGAGACAACCTGTGCGGAAACTCCTCGTCCTGACCGCGCTCGGCGCCCTCGTCCTCGGCGCCGCGGCCTGCGCACCCTCCACCGACCAACCGACCACCAACACCGACTCCCGGACCGGCACCCTGCGGGTCTGGCTCTTCGACGAGGCCAACCGGACCGCCAAGGAGGCGGTGGTCAACGAGGCGATCGCCGAGTTCAGGACCCGCCACCAGGACGTCACGGTCGACGTCAGCTACCTCGCCACCGACACCCGGGCCGAGCGGTACCGGGGTGCGCTCAACGACCCGGCGAGCGCGCCGGACGTGACCGAGATCGGCAACACCGACCTGGCGAGCTTCGTCGCCTCGAACGGGATGGCCGACGTCACCGCGGAGAACCGGAACTGGGCCGAGGCCGCCGACCTGCCGCCCGACCTGGTCAGCACGGTGACCGTGGGCGACAAGGCGTACGGCGTACCGTGGTGGATCGGGGTACGGGCCCTGTACTACCGCACCGACGTCTTCGCCGCCCTCGACCTCGAACCGCCGACCTCGTACGCCGAACTGGTCACCGCCGCGAAGAAGGTGCGGGCGGAGAACCCGGAGATGCTCGGCATCGCGGTCGGCGGGCTCTACACCTTCGGCGCCCTGCCGTTCGTCTGGGACGCCGGCGGCGACATCGCCACCGGGTCGGCCGGCGGCTACACCGCCGCCATCGACTCACCGGCGGCCAAGGCCGGCGTCAAGGCGTACACCGACCTGTTCAGCCCGGACATCTGCCCGGCGCAGCAGTGCGTCGACCTGACCGGCGGCGGCACCGTCGAGGCGTTCGCGGCCGGCCGGGCCGGGATGGCCATCCTCGGCAACTTCAACCGTTCGGCGGTCGACGCCGGCGCGGTCAAGGGGAAGTACGGCGTCGTCCCGCTGCCCGGAGCCAGGCCCGGCTCGATCGCACCCGCCTTCGCCGGCGGCAGCAGCCTCGGCGTCTTCCGCTCCACCGGCCACCGCACCCTCGCGGTCGAGTTCATGCAGCTGCTGGCGAGCCGGAAGTACACGCTGAAGCTGTACGACGCGATGGGCTTCGTACCGGCGATGCGGTCGGCCCGGACGGAGGTGATCGGCAAGGAGCCGTTCCTCAAGCCGTTCGTCGACACGATGGACGCCGGTACGCGGTTCGTCCCGGTCGACAAGGCGTGGACCACCATCGACGCCGAACGGATCCTGCCGAACATGCTGCAGAAGATCATCACAGGTCGGGCGACCGTGGACGCGGCGACGGCCGAGGCGAAGACCCAGATCAGCACGGCGTTCGGGAAGTAGCCACCGGTGTCCGTGACGATCCGCCGGCGGCGGCTGACGCCCCTGTGGTTGCTGCTGCCGGCGTTCGCCGTACTGGTGCCGATGTTCGCGTACCCGCTCTACCAGCTTGGGCTGCTCTCCCTCTTCGAGTACGGGCAGCCGCAGGTCAGTGGCGGCGTACCGGCCCGGTTCCTGGGTGTCGGCAACTACCGGACGCTCGTCGCCGACCCGACGTTCTGGACCGTGCTCGGCCAGA
Source organism: Plantactinospora sp. B5E13 (assembly GCF_039871775.1). NCBI lineage: Bacteria > Bacillati > Actinomycetota > Actinomycetes > Micromonosporales > Micromonosporaceae > Plantactinospora > Plantactinospora sp. B5E13. Next base: position 36,402 of record NZ_JBDPLT010000038.1, on the reverse strand, counting down.
CGGTGCTCTTCGCCGCCGGCTGTGTGGTGGTGACCCTGGCGGTCGGCGCGGCACTGGCGGTGCTGCTGACCCGGGTCGGCCGGGTGGCCCGGGCGGTCCTGTCGTTCGCGGCGCTGACCGCCTGGGCCGCACCGGCGATGACCGGCTCGGTGGTCTGGATGTTCCTCTTCGACAGCAACCTGGGCCTGGTCAACGAGGTGCTCGGGCTGGGCGCGTACAACTGGCTCTACGACCGTACGGTGGCGTTCGCGCTGGTCGGCGCGGTGGTGGTCTGGCACTCCTTCCCGTTCGTGATGATCACCCTGTACGCCGGCATCGAGGCGATCCCCCACTCGGTGCGGGAGGCGGCCGCGCTGGACGGCGCGGGTGCGTTCACCACCTTCCGGCGGATCATCGCGCCGATGTTGCGGCCCCTCATCGTGATCGTGGTGATCCAGTCGATCATCTGGGACTTCAAGGTCTTCACCCAGATCTACGTGATGACCCGGGGTGGCGGCATCGCCGGCCAGAACCTGGTGCTCAACGTGTACGCCTACCAGAAGGCCTTCGCCTCCGCCCAGTACGGCCTCGGCTCGGCGATCGGAGTCGTGATGACGGTGATCCTGCTCGTGGTGACCCTGCTCTACCTGCGCGCCCTCCGCCGCACCACCGGCGAGTCCCTGTGAGTGCGAGGAGTGAGCGGGGTGTGCGAGCCCCGCAGTCACGAACGGACGGGGGTGCGGTGAGTGCGAGGAGTGAGCGGGGTGTGCGAGCCCCGCAGTCACGAACGGACGGGGGTGCGGTGAGTGCGAGGAGTGAGCGGGGTGTGCGAGCCCCGCAGTCGCGAACGGACGGGGGTGCGGTGAGTGCGAGGAGTGAGCGGGGTGTGCGAGCCCCGCAGTCACGAACGGACGGAAGTTGGGTGAGGACGAGCAGGAGTGGGCGGGGCACGACCCGGGTGTGGCGTCGGGCCGCCGACGCGGTCGCGGTCGGCGTCGCCGCGGTCACGGTCTTCCCGATCTACTGGATGGTGCTCTCCGCGCTGAAGCCGACCGGCGAGATCCTGTCCGCCGATCCGCGACCGTGGACCCTGCACCCGACCCTGGAGCACTTCCGTTCGGCACTCGGGGTCAGCGGATTCGGCCGGTACTTTCTGAACAGCCTGGTCGTGGCGCTGTCCGTGGTGGCGTTGAGCGCGCTGGTCGCGTTCCTGGCGGCGGTGGCGCTGACCCGCTACCGGTTCCGTACCCGCACCACGATCCTGGTGCTCTTTCTGATCGCCCAGATGGTGCCGGTCGAGGCGTTGAGCATTCCGCTCTTCTTCCAGATCCGCGACCTCGGCCGGAGCGTACCCGGGGTCGGGCTGAACACCCTCGGCTCGCTGGTGCTGGTGCAGTTGGCCTTCAGTCTGCCGTTCGCGATCTGGATGCTGCGCGGTTTTGTCGCGGCGGTGCCGCCGGAGGTGGAGGAGGCCGCCACCCTGGACGGCGCCGGCCGGTTCACCATCCTCTGGCGGATCCTCTTCCCACTGGTGGCGCCGGGTCTCGCCGCGACCTCCGTGTTCTCCTTCATCACCGCGTGGAACGACTTCCTGTTCGCCCGGACGTTCATCATCAGCGCCACCGAGAACCAGACCCTGCCGGCCGCGCTGCTGGTCTTCTTCAAACCGGACGAGAACGACTGGGGCGGCATCATGGCCGCCTCCACCCTGATGACCATCCCGGTGCTGGTGTTCTTCGTCTTCGTCAGGCGCCGCCTGGTCTCCGGCCTCGGTGGCGCGGTGAAGGACTGATGGAGGTCACGAGCGAGGCGGTCAACCTGCTGCCCCATCCGGTCGACCTCCGGGCCGGTTCCGGCGGCTGCCCGCTGACCCCGACCACCACGCTCGCCGCCGACCCCGCCTGTGCCGGGGTCGCCCGGTGGCTGCGGGAGACCCTGTCCCGGAGCACCGGCCTGCCGCTGCCCGCTGTCGGGCCCGGGGCGGACCCGCCGGCCGTCGTGCCACCGGACGGCGCCGGGCCGGCCACCGGCATCAGACTCTCCGTCGACCCCGCACTGCCCGCCGAGGGCTACCGGCTACGGGTACGCCCCGACGGTGTCACCGTCACCGGTGGTACGCCGGCCGGCGTCTTCTACGGTGCGCAGACCCTGCTCCAACTGCTGCCCCCGACGGTGTACCGGCGGGCGCCGGTGTCTTCCGGCCCGTGGACCGTACCGGTGGTGGAGATCGACGACCGGCCGCGTTTCGGCTGGCGGGGCTTCATGCTGGACGTCGCCCGGCACTTCATGCCGGTCGCCGGGGTGCTGCGGATCATCGACCTGCTCGCCGCGCACAAGCTCAACGTGCTGCACCTGCACCTCACCGACGACCAGGGTTGGCGGGTGCAGATCCGGCGCTACCCGCGGTTGACCGAGGTCGGGGCGGGGCGGGCCGAGTCGATGGTCGGCTCGCGCCAGCACGAGCGGTTCGACGGGCGGCCGCACGGCGGCTACTACACCCAGGACGACCTGCGGGAGATCGTGGCGTATGCGGCGCAGCGGTTCGTCACGGTGGTGCCGGAGATCGACCTGCCCGGCCACACCCAGGCGGCGATCGCCGCGTACCCGGAACTCGGCAACCGGCCCGACCAGCCGGTCACCGTCTCCACCCGGTGGGGGGTCTCGTCCCGGGTCCTGAACGTCTCCGACGAGACGGTCGCCTTCTTCCGCAACGTTCTGGACGAGGTGATGGAGCTCTTCCCGAGCCGACACATCGGGATCGGCGGTGACGAGTGCCGCAAGGACGAGTGGCGGACCAGCCTCGCCGCCCAGCGACGGATCCGCGAGCTCGGGCTCGCCGACGAGGACGCGCTGCAGGCCTGGTTCGTCCGACAGTTCCAGGAGCATCTCACCGCCGCCGGCCGGGTGGCGTACGGCTGGGACGAGATCCTGGAGGGCGGCCCGCCACCCGGCGCCACCGTCGCCGCCTGGCGGGGGCCGGCCCTGGCGGTGGCGGCGGCCCGGGCCGGTCACGACGTCGTCGCCTGCTGGGACAGTGCCGCCTACCTGGACTACCGGCAGTCCGCGGATCCGGGCGAGCCGATCCCGGTCGGTACCGTGCTCGACGTGGCGGCGGTCCGGGCCTTCGAACCGGTGCCGCCGGAGCTTCCGGCCGACCTGCGGCACCGGATCCTCGGCGCCCAGTGCAATCTCTGGACCGAGCACGCCGACAGTCCCCGGGCCGTCGACTACCTGGCCTTTCCCCGCCTCTCCGGATTCGCCGAGGCGGTCTGGTCGCCGTCGGGGGCCGCCCCGTGGCAGGGCTTCTCCCGGCGTCTGGCCGGGCACCTCGACCGGTTGACCGCGATGGGGGTGGAGCACCGCCCGCCCGACGGGCCGCTGCCCTGGCAGCGCCGGCCGGACGCGCGCGGCTGGCCCCGTGAGCCCGCCGACCGGGCGGCCGAACTCGCCGCCCTCACCGGCAACGTGCTGTCGACATCCGCCGCCGGTCACCCGACCGGCCGCCCCGGACCTACATGAAGTTGCGGGTGTGCAGGGCCGACACGGCCGCCGCCTCGTCGTCCGGAAAGCCGATGTACTCCAGCCGTCGACGTCGACCGGCGTCCATCGCCTCCTGCAGCCGGAGCACCTCCTGCCACCCCCGGGCGATCGCCGCCGGTTTCCACGAACCGGCGGCCAGCACCACCAGCGCGTCGAAGACCTGCCGGTTCAGGCCGGCGGTGTCGGCCAGTACCGCGTGGCGGCGTTCGACCGCGTTACGCAGCCGGTGCAGGAAGGCCGGGTCGGCGCGGACCACGTGCGCGGTGTGCGCGACCCCGAACGCGACGTGCCGAGCCTCGTCGCGGGCCGCGAGCCGGGTGACGTCGGCGGTGACCGGGTCGGGGGCGTGCCGGTGCAGGAAGTGCAGCAGGTCCAGGAAGCTTCCCTCACCGAGCACGGAGAGCAGGAACGAGGCGAGGGTGAAGTCCGGTTCGGCCAGCAGGGTCTGCAGCGAGGCCCGCCCACCGGCGCCGGAGAGCCCGAGTACGTCCCGCCGCAGCAACGCCCGACGGGTGAAGATCTCGACGTGCCGGGCCTCGTCCGCAGCCTGGGCCGCCAGCAGTTGCATCACCTCGCGGTAGTGCGGGTGCAGCCGGGCGAGCATCCGGGCCGGGATCATGAGCGCGGCCTGCTCGTTCTCCACCAGGTACGTCATCACCTGCACGACGAGGTCCTCGACGTCCTCCGGCACCGAACCGGCCGCCGCCCAGTCGACCGCGGTCGCCGGGTCCCACTGGTTCGCGGTCGCCTGCGCGTACAGCCGGGGTGCGATGTCGGCCCAGACGAGGTCGCGGTCGACCCAGTCCACAGCGAGCGGTGGACCACCCGGCTCGACCAGCGCGCCCCGGGCCGCCAGACCCCACTCCCGATCCGCGTGCGGTACGACGTCGGCGGCGGTCCGGCCGGCCCGCCGCGCCCCCCGCCACCGGTCGAGGTCGGCGCTGCCCCGGAGCACGGTCCGGGTGATCACCCCCGGGCCGGACGTCGCCGCCGACCCGTACCGGCCGCCGGTCGACACCTCCCCGCCCAGGTCACCGGTCGCGGTTGACATGGCTCCGCCCGGATTCCGCTCGTCCGGTCCGGGTTCGAGCCGGTGTCCCTCGGCCCGGCACCAGGCCGCCAGGTGCAGGCCGAGTGCCGGGTGACGGCCGTGCACGACCAGCCGGTCACCGGGGGAGAGCCCGGCCAGCGCCCGGTCGACCAGCAGGTGCCCGCCGGCGTCGAAGCCGAGGTCGTCAAGGTGAACGATGGCCGGCACCGAGGGCTCCGTCGGCTTGGTAGAAACCGGTGTCGGTGACCGCCCGGTCCAGTGCGGCGTACCGGTCGGTGCGGCCCGGCAGCCACTGCTTCAGTCCTTCGAGATCGAGCAGCGGACGGGCGGTGTCGTCCGCGTAGGACATTCCCAGCAGCAGGCCACCGAAGGTGTCGACGAGCGCGGAGTCGGCCCGGGGCCCGACGGTCATGGTGCAGTGGTCGTACGGTTCGGTCCGGGCGAGCACCCGTACCGAACCGGCCGGCAGGGTGCCCTCCCGCCCGAACAGCAGCAGGCTCGCGTCGAGCAGGCAGGCCGCGTCGGCCCGCCCGGTGCGCAGCGCCTCGGCGGCGTCCCGTTCGCCGCCGACGTGGTCACCGTGCAGACCGACGCCCACGTCGAAGCGGAGCAGGTCGAGCTCCTTCTCCGGGTCGACGCCGGCGTCGCGGAGCAGCGCCAGTGGCAGCAGTGTCGCCTGGGGTGAGTCGACGGCACCGGTGGCGACGGTCCGGCCGCGCAGGTCGGCGGGGGAGTGCAGGTCCGAGTCGGCTCGGACCACGATCACCGAGGTGAGGTCGCGGTCGGTGTCGCGCATCGCGACGGCGCGTACGGTGACGTTCCGGGCCCGGGCCAGCCGGTGGGCGCGGATCCAGGCCAGCGGTGAGTTCCAGGCCAGGTCGACCCGGCCGGCGAGCAGGTCGTCGACCTGCCGCTCGTAGTGGGCGTAGAGGACGTAGTCGAGGTCCAGGCCCCGCTGTGCGAACCAGGACCGGAAGCCGGTCCAGATGGTGACCACCTTGGGGTCGTAGGCGACCGCGCCGAGCAGCAGGGTGCGGGTCATCCGGCCGTTCCGTCCAGCAGTGGCAGGCCGCAGAGCGCCCGGCCGACGAAGTCCAGCAGCGCCGACGTGGTCGGGGCCATCACCCTGGCGGCCCGGGAGTCCCGGAACCGGCGTTCGATGCCGAGTTCGCGGCGGAACGCGGCACCGCCGCACGCCGTCATGGCCAGGTCGGCCACCTCGGCGGCGCCGCTGTCCGCCGCCGCCTTGACCTCCAGGACCAGCAGTTGGGCGTCGTCGCGACCCTCCTCCAGCGCGGCCAGGGTGCGGTCGAGGAGTGCGGTGGTGCGGTCGGTCTCGATCCGCATCCGGGCCAGCAGTGCCCGGGACTCGGGCTGCTGTGCCAGGGACCGGTCCAGGTGACGCAGGTGGGTACGGGTCAGGTGTTCCGCCGTCTCGCCGGTCACCGCCTGCATGAGCCCGCTGCTCGCGGCGGCGTTGAGCAGGAGGAACCACGGCAGTACGGCGGAGAGTGCCAGGTCGAGGCCGGCGCCGTCGGTGCCGAGCAGGGCCGTACGGGAGACCGTCAGGTCAGTGCCGGTGACCGGGCGGGAGTCGTTGCCGCGCAGGCCCAGCCCGTCGAATTCGGGACCGACCGACAGTCCGGGGGTGTCGGTCGGGACCAGCCACAGTGTCATCGGCCCGGGTGCGGCGAGTGGCCGGCTCGACCAGATGTAGCTGTCGGCGTGGCTGGCCGAGGTGACCCAGCTCTTGCGGGCGTCGAGTCGGATCTTGTCGCCGTCCCCGGTCGCGGTGCCCAGTGGCGCCCAGAAGTGGCTCCGGGAGCCGGTTTCGGAGAAGGCGAGGGTGGTCAGGTGCCGTCCGGCGGCGATCTCCCGCAGCACGTCCGCCCGGTCGGCGGCGACCAGGGCAGCAACCGCGCTGTAGTGCATCATCACCACCATCGCGGTCGAGCCGCAGGCGGTGGAGAGTTGCCGGACGACGTCGGCGGCGGCGGGTAGGCCCGCGCCGCCTCCACCGTGGCGGCTCGGCACGGTGAGGGCGAGCAGACCCGCGCCGGCCAGCGCGTCCACCGCCTCGCGGGGGAAGGTGGCGGTCCGATCGACGGTACCCGCCGAGGGTACGACGATCTCCTTGACGATGCGCTCCAACGGATTCTGGTAGGTCACGCGTCCTCCCGGAAAGTGGGCCGCCATCCATCGTAGGTGAATGCGTACTCTGCGTCACGGTCACGTTTCTGTGGGGATCCGGTCCGTTCCGTCGACCTCACCGGGGCCGGGCGACCGCCGGTACTTCCGGGGGATGCCCGCCGGCCCGGATCCGGGCCACCCGACGCTCCCGGGGTGGGCCGGCGACCAGGTGGCCGACGACCGCGAGCAGGCCGACCGCGCCGACGGCCAGCCAGTGCCCGTCGCCGAGGTACTGCAGACTCGTTCCGCCGATGGTCGGGGCGACGAACGCCGCGGCCGGGAAGGTGAGGTAGAAGACCGCCTGGTAGCGGCCGCGCAGCAGGGGCGGGGCCAGTTCGGCGTTGATCTCGGCGTTCGGCGGTGCGGCGAGCATCGAACCGACGGTCCAGACCAGCGCCGCCAGCAGGTAGCCGGGAAGTTGGTCGGCGAGTGCCAGGCTGGCGTACCCGATCGCCGTCAGGGCGGTCGCGGCGGCCAGCACCCGGTGTTTGCGGCGACCGTCGATCAACCGGGGCACGAAGAGCTGCCCGGCCACGATGAGTCCGCCGCCGAGCGCCACGACCAGCCCGTACGCCGAGGGGCTGAGTCCGTCGGCGCGCATCGACAGCGGCAGCACGGTGGAGTTCTGGGTGCTGAGGACGGCGAGCACGAAGGTCAGTCCGACGAAGGCCAGGAAGGTCCGGTCGGTGAGTGGGGTGCGCAGCCCGGCCCGGGGGCCGACGCTGGTCCGGTGCCCGGGGGTCAGGGTCTCCGGCACCTTCCAGGCGATGATGACGGCGGTGCAGAGCGTGGCGCCGGCGTCGACCAGGAACAGGGCCAGGTAACTCGCCTCGGCGAGCAGTCCGGCGAGCGCGGAGGCTCCCGCCGTGCCGAGGTTGAAGGCCCAGAACTGCAGGTTGAACGCGCGGGACCGCCGGGCCGCCGGCACCACGTCGACGATCGCGGCGACAAACGCGGGGCCGGGCATCGAGTGGGCGAGGCCGACCAGTGCGGCGAGCAGGGCGATGGTCGGCACGTCGGCGGCCACCGCCATCGCGGCCATCAACGCCGACGCGCCCAGGTGGGACCAGACCAGGGTGCGGCGTCGGCCCCAGCGGTCGGTGAGGACGCCGCCGAGCAGCACCCCGGCCACCCCGCCGATCCCGTACGCGCCGACCGCCAGCCCGGTGAGTGCCGGCCCGACCTGGCGGACCTCGGTGAGGTAGAGCGGGAGGAAGAGCATGGCGAACGCGCCGACGCGGTTGATCAGGAGTCCGGACCAGAGGTACCAGAAGGTTGCCGGTAGGCCACCGGCGGTGTCGACGAACCACGTCCGGACGGTGCGCACCGGTCCTCCGATAAAGATTGTTTCCAGTTCTTCGGCCGGGTAGACGCTAGGGCGGCAGCGGCCGCCACGCCAGGGTTTTCCTTGTCACGTACCTCGTGGGCAGGCCGACCGGCGACGTCCGTACTGTCACGATGGGGATACGCGCTGTTCTGGCCCGGGTGCGTTTCGTCCATCATGGTGGTGTGTTGGTGCCCCGACGCTGGATGCTGCCGATGTCCATGGCCCTCGCCGTAGGGCTGGGAGCGCTGACTGTCGCGGTGGTGCTGCGGTGGTGGGCTTGGCCCACCGGACCGGTCCCGGCCGCGGTGTGGGCCTGGACCGAGCGGGCGAGCTGGATCACCGGGGTGCTGGGCCTGCTGATCGCCGTACTGGCCCTTCGCAGCCAGCGCCGGCCGATGGTCCACCGCCCGGTCGGGACGACGGCCACGACACCACTGGCACCCGGTCTCGGCTCGGTCGAGGTCGGCCAGTTGACCACCCCGGTACGGGGCCGGGACGCACTGATCGACCAGGTGCTTCGGGAACTGCACAACGCGCCGCCGTCGCGGGTCCGCGTCCTCGCCGGGATGGGCGGGAGCGGGAAGACCACGGTCGCCCGGGCCGTGGCCAGGCGGGCCCGGGACGCCGGGTTCACCGTCTGGTGGGTTTCCGCCGCCACCACCACCGACCTCTGGACCGGCATGCGTCAGGTGGCGACCCGGCTCGGTGGCCGGGACAGTGAACTCGACCGGGCCTGGAGTGGCGCCCAGAGTGCACCGGACCTGCTGTGGCGGCTGCTGGCCGGATACCGTGGTCGATGGTTGCTGGTCATCGACAACGCCGACGATCCGGAACTACTCTCCGGCGGCGGCGCGACGGTGACGTTGGGTACCGGATGGCTCCGACCCGTGACGTCACGCCGAGGCCTGATCCTGGTCACCAGCCGCGACGCCGACCCGGAAACCTGGGGACCCTGGTGCCGGCTGTACCGGGTCGGCATGCTCGACCAGGCCGCCGCCGGGCGGGTGCTGCGCGACCACGCCGGCGATGCCGCCGGTACCGAGGCCGAGGCCGAGGCGCTGGCGGTACGGCTCGGCGGACTGCCGCTGGCGCTGCGGCTCACCGGAGCGTTCCTCCGCGAGGTTGCCGGCTCACCGTGGCCGGTGCCGGCCGCGACGTTCACCGGATACCGGAAGGTCCTGGACGCGGGGCGGCTCGACCCGTTGACGCCCCCGGACGAAGTCACCGACGCGACCGCGTCCGGGGTGGTCGGCCGGAGCTGGGATCTGTCGTTGGAACTGCTCGACCGGCGGGGGATGACCAGGGCCCGGCCGCTGCTCCAGTTGCTGTCCGGGCTCGCCGACGCCGACGTGCCGTACCGGATCCTGCTCGACCCGGCGACGCTGGCCGGTACGTCGCTCTTCACCGGCCTGGACGGCGCCGAACTGTGGCGGCTGCTCCAGGCGCTGGCGAGCCTCAGCCTGCTCGACCAACGCCCGGCGTACGGCCCAGCCGAGGAACTGCTCCGGATCCATCCGCTGGTGCGCAACGCCAGTTGGCGGAACGCCGACGAGGGTGACCGGGCCGTCCTCGCCGGCCTCGCCGCCGCGCTCACCGTCGGAGCCGCCGAACGCGAGCATGCGTCGTCGACACCCGACGGGCCCGATCGGTGGCCGGTCTGGCAGGCGCTGGCGCCGCACGTCCTACAGGTGCTGCAGACGGTCTCGGAGTCGGCGACGGTGCCGCCCGAGGCGGTCGTCCTGGCCGCGCGCGCCGCCCACCTGACCGCCCGGCACCTGCACCGGCGTGGGCTGTACGGGCAGGCGGAAGAGGGATACCGGGCGGTGCTCGAGACGCGTCGGAGGGTGCTCGGTGACGAGGCGCCGCAGACCCTCGCGGCGCGGCACGACCTCGCCCGGGTCCACCATGACCGGGGCAGGTACGACGTGGCCGAGGCGGCGCACCGGCAGGTGCTCGCGATCCGTCGGCGGACACTTGGCGACGGGCATCCGGACGTCGCCGCGACCCGGCACCACCTGGCCCGCGCGCTGCACCACGGGGGGCGGTACACCGAGGCGGAGGCGGAGTACCGGCGCGCCCTGGCGGTCCGTCGCCGTAGCCTTGGGGAAGAACACCGGCTGACCCTCGCGACCCGGCACCAGCTCGCCCGGGTGCTGCACAACCGGGGCCGGCTGGCCGCCGCCGAGGCGGAGTGCCGGGAGATCTACGCGACCGAGGTCCGGGTACTCGGCGCCGAACACCCGGACACCCTGATCACCCGGCACCAGTTGGCCGTGGTGGCGCAGGCCCAGGGACGGCACGGGCAGGCCGAGGCCGAGTACCGGGCGGTGCACGCGATCCAGCGTCGGATCCTCGGCGACCGCCACCCGGACACCCTGATGACCCTGCACAACGTGTACCGGGGCCTGCTCAACCTCGGCCGGCTGGAGGAGCAGTTGGCCGGATACCCCGACATCATCGACGGGCGGCGCGAGGTGCTCGGCGACGAACACCCGGCCACCCTGACCACCCGGAACAACTACGCCGTGGCCCTGCACGGCGCGGGTCGGCTGGCCGAAGCCGAGCGGGTGGTGCGCGACGTGTTGGAGGTCTACGTACGGGTCTTCGGCGCCGACCATCCCGACGTGCTGGCACCCCGGGACACCCTGGCCGCGATCCTGTTCGACCAGGGCCGTCTCGCCGAGGCGGAACGGGAGTTCCGGCTGCTGCGCGCCGTCGGTGCCCGGGTGCTCGGTGAGTCGCACTCCTACACGCTGATCATGCGGTACCAGATCGCCGCGACACACCTCAGCGCCGGTCGGTACGCCGAGGCGGAGGCGGGGTACCGGGCGGTGCTCGTCGACCAGGAGCGCCAGTTCGGCTCCGAGTCGACCGACGCCCTCATGTCCCGGCACGGCCTGGCCCGGAGCTGGTACGCCCAGGGACGGTACGCCGAGGCGGAGGCCGGCTACCGGGACGTCGTCGTGGCCTGGGGGCGTCGGCCCGGCGACCACCGGCTGGGAGCGCTGGCTCCTCGGGCGGACCTCGCGTTGGCGCTGGCCCGGCTCGGCCGGGCGGTCGAGGCCGAGGCCGAGGTCCGGGAGGTGCTGGACATCCAGTACCGGCTGTTGGGGCGGCGTCATCCGGACCTTCTCGACACCCGCGCGGCACTGGCCGAGATCCTCGCGGTGAGCGGCCGTCCGGACCGGAGCCGGGCCGAGGCCCGGGGGATCCTGCGGACCGCCCGGTCGGTGCTCGGCGACGACCACCCGTTCACCGGGTTCGTCCGACGGGCTGCCAGGACAGGCCGGTTCGACTGGTCTGATCGGACCCGCCCGAGACCGAACAGCCGCAGTTCCGACGTCTTCAACGACGCGGTGTCCGAGGTGAACATGCCACAGCACCGGCACGACGACTGGTGACGTAGTCCGGGTCGCCGCCGCCGAACGGACGGCTCGATAGGTTCCGCCTATTGATCAATCGGACCTACCGATATGCATATTGTATTCAGAGCGCCGTATCGTGGGACTCGACCGGTCGGAGCGAGCGGAGGGTGGGTCCCCGTGGGAAGTCCTGGCGCCACGACGAGGGCGGATCGGGTGCGGGCGCTGGTCGCCGCACACCGCGGCGACCGGGGTGCGCTGCTGCCGATCCTGCACCGGATCCAGCACGAGTTCGGCTACGTCGACGCCGACGACGTGCCGGTGCTGGCGAACGAACTCAACCTCTCCCGCGCCGACGTGCACGGCGTGGTCACCTTCTACACCGACTTCCGATCCGAGCCGGCCGGGCGGACCGTGGTCAAGCTCTGCCGGGCCGAGGCCTGCCAGTCGGTGGGCGCCGACCAGCTCGTCGGGTACGCCGAACAGTCGCTCGGCATCAAGCTCGGGCAGACCACACCGGACGGTGCGGTCACCCTGGAGCAGGTCTTCTGCCTCGGCAACTGCGCGCTCGGCCCGGCCGGTCAGGTCGACGATCGCGTCCACGGACGACTCACCCCGCAGCGGCTCGACGCCCTGCTCGACCCGGCCCGGCTGAGCGGATCCGCCGGGGTGGCGAACGGAAAGACGGTGAACCCATGACAACCCCGGTCACGGTGTACGTACCCCGGGACTCCGCCGCGCTCTCGGTCGGCGCCGACCTGGTCGCCGCCGAGCTGGAACTGGCGGCGGCGCGGGCCGGACGACCGGTCCGGGTGGTCCGCAACGGCTCGCGCGGCATGCTCTGGCTGGAACCGCTGGTCGAGGTGGTCACCGAGCGCGGCCGGATCGGGTACGGCCCGGTGCCGCCCGAGCGGGTCGGCGAACTGGTCGACGCCGGGCTGCTCGACGGCGCCGACCACGAACTCTGTCAGGGGGTCATCGAGGAGCTGCCCTGGCTGGCCGACCAGACCCGGCTCTGCTTCGCCCGGGTCGGGGTCACCGACCCGCTGGACCCGGAGGACTACCTCGCCCACGGTGGACTCGCCGGGTTGCGCCGCGCCCTCGAGCTGCCGCCCGCCGAGGTGGTCGCCCAGGTCACCGAGTCCGGCCTGCGTGGCCGGGGCGGCGCGGGCTTCCCGGCCGGCATCAAGTGGAAGACGGTCGCCGACACCCCGGGCGCGCTCAAGTTCGTCTGCTGCAACGCCGACGAGGGGGACAGCGGGACCTTCGCCGACCGGATGCTGATGGAGGGTGACCCGTTCGTCCTGATCGAGGGGATGACCATCGCCGCGTACGCGGTCGGGGCGACCGAGGGCTACGTCTACATCCGCTCCGAGTACCCGGACGCCGTCGCCACCATGCGGCGGGCGATCGAGCTCGCCCGGGCCCAGGGCTGGCTCGGTGTGGACGTCCTCGGCTCCGGTCTCCGGTTCGACCTGCACGTGCGGGTCGGTGCCGGCGCCTACATCTGCGGTGAGGAGACCGCGATGCTGGAGAGCCTGGAGGGCAAGCGGGGCATGGTCCGGGCCAAGCCGCCGATCCCGGCCATCACCGGGCTGTTCGGCCGGCCGACCGTGGTGAACAACGTGCTGACCCTCGCCTCGGTGCCGACGATCCTCGCCGACGGTGCGGCGGCCTACCAGGCGCTCGGGGTGGAACGGTCGCGCGGCACCCAGGTCTTCCAGTTGGCCGGCAACATCAACCGGGGCGGGGTCTTCGAGACCGCGTTCGGGATGACGCTGAGCGATCTGATCCACATCTACGGCGGCGGCACCCGCTCCGGCCGGCCGGTCCGGGCCGTGCAGGTCGGTGGCCCGCTCGGGGCGTACCTGCCGGCGGACGGTCTGGACCTGCCGATGGAGTACGAGGCGTTCGCCGCGGCTGGCGCGATGCTCGGCCACGGTGGCATCGTGGTCTTCGACGACACCGTCGACATGGCGGCGATGGCCCGGTTCGCGATGGAGTTCTGCGCCGAGGAGTCCTGCGGCAAGTGCACGCCGTGCCGGGTCGGCGCGGTGCGGGGGGTCGAGACCATCGACAAGATCGTCGCGGGTCAGGACCCGGACGACAACCTGGCCCTGCTGGGGGACCTCTGCGAGCTGATGACCGAGGGTTCGCTCTGCGCGATGGGCGGGCTCACCCCGATGCCGGTACGCAGCGCGCTGCTGCACTTCCCCGACGACTTCACCGCCCGTGAGAAGAAGCGCTCGGAACAACTCCCTGGCCGATTTGAGGAGGCCACGTCATGAGCCTGCTGAAGGAACCCGATCTCGGTACCCCGGCGAAGGACGGCCCGGCAACGGTGACGGTCGAGGTGGACGGCCTGCCGGTGTCCGTACCGGAGGGCACCTCGGTGATGCGGGCCGCTGCGTTGAGCGGCATCGACATCCCGAAACTCTGCGCCACCGACAGCCTGGAGGCGTTCGGCTCCTGCCGGCTCTGCCTGGTGGAGATCGACGGTCGCCGGGGCACCCCGGCCTCCTGCACCACCCCGGTCGCCCCGGGAATGAAGGTCACCACGCAGTCGCCGAAGTTGGAGAAGCTGCGCCAGGGAGTGATGGAGCTCTACATCTCCGACCACCCGCTGGACTGCCTCACCTGCTCGGCGAACGGCGACTGCGAGCTGCAGGACATGTCCGGCGTGGTCGGCCTGCGCCAGGTCCGGTACGGCTACGAGGGTGCGAACCACTACGAGGAGCCGACCGACACCAGCAACCCGTACTTCAACTTCGAGGCGTCCAAGTGCATCGCCTGCTCCCGGTGTGTCCGGGCCTGTGGTGAGGTGCAGGGGACCTTCGCGTTGACCATCGAGGGACGCGGCTTCGAGTCCAAGGTCTCCGCCGGCGGCACCGACTTCATGTCGTCGGAGTGTGTCTCCTGCGGCGCCTGCGTGCAGGCCTGCCCGACGGCGACGCTGCAGGAGAAGTCGGTCGTGCAGCTCGGCATGCCGACCCGTACCGTGCTCACCACCTGCGCGTACTGCGGGGTCGGCTGCTCGTTCAAGGCGGAGCTGCGGGGCACCGAACTGGTCCGGATGGTGCCGCACAAGGACGGCGGCGCCAACGAGGGGCACTCCTGCGTCAAGGGCCGGTTCGCCTTCGGCTACGCCACCCACCCGGACCGGGTACTCACCCCGATGCTGCGGGAGAGCATCGCCGACGAGTGGCGGCCGGTCGACTGGGAGACCGCGATCTCGTACACCGCGACGAAGCTGCGGGAGATCCAGGCCCGGTACGGTGTCGGCGCGATCGGCGGCATCACCTCGTCGCGGACCACGAACGAGGAGGTGTACGTCGTCCAGAAGATGATCCGGGCGGCGTTCGGCAACAACAACGTCGACACCTGCGCCCGGGTCTGCCACTCGCCGACCGGGTACGGGCTGAAGCAGACCTTCGGCACCTCGGCCGGCACCCAGGACTTCCGCTCGGTGGCCCAGTCCGACGTGATCATGGTGATCGGGGCCAACCCGACCGACGGGCACCCGGTCTTCGCCTCCCGGATGAAGCGCCGGATCCGCGAGGGCGCCAAGCTGATCGTGGTCGACCCGCGCCGGATCGACCTGGTCCGCTCGCCGCACATCGCGGCGACCCACCACCTGCAGCTCGCCCCCGGCACCAACGTCGCCGTGGTCAACGCGATGGCGCACGTGGTGCTGACCGAGGACCTGGTGGACCGGGACTTCGTCGCGCAGCGGTGCGAGGGCTTCGACGAGTGGGCGGAGTTCATCGCCCGGCCGGAGAACAGCCCGGAGGCGGTCGAGGAGCTGACCGGCGTACCGGCCGAGGAACTGCGGGCCGCCGCCCGGCTCTACGCCACCGGCGGCAACGCGGCGATCTACTACGGTCTCGGCGTCACCGAGCACAGCCAGGGCTCGACCATGGTGATGGGCATGGCCAACCTGGCGATGGCCACCGGCAACATCGGCCGGGAGGGCGTCGGGGTCAACCCGCTGCGCGGGCAGAACAACGTGCAGGGCTCCTGCGACATGGGCTCGTTCCCGCACGAACTGCCCGGCTACCGGCACGTGTCGGACGACGTGGTCCGCGGGGTGTTCGAGGAGATGTGGGGACGTGACCTGGTCGCCGAGCCGGGGCTGCGGATCCCGAACATGTTCGACGCGGCGATCGAGGGCAGCTTCCGGGCGCTCTTCGTCCAGGGTGAGGACATCGCCCAGTCCGACCCGAACACCAAGCACGTGACCGCCGCGCTGGCCGCGATGGAGCTGGTCGTGGTGCAGGACCTGTTCCTCAACGAGACGGCCAAGTTCGCGCACGTCTTCCTGCCGGGCACCTCGTTCCTGGAGAAGGACGGCACGTTCACCAACGCGGAGCGCCGGATCAACCGGGTCCGTCCGGTGATGCCGCCGAAGACCGGCAAGCACGAGTGGCAGATCGTCGCCGAGATCGCCCAGGCGATGGACTACCCGATGCACTACGACCACCCGAGCCAGATCATGGACGAGATCGCCGCCCTCACCCCGACCTTCGCCGGGGTCTCGTTCGACAAGCTCGACAAGCTCGGCAGTGTGCAGTGGCCGTGCAACGACAACGCCCCCGAGGGAACGCCGATCATGCACATGGACGGCTTCGTCCGGGGCAAGGGCCGGTTCGTGCAGACCCCGTTCGTACCGACCCGGGAACGCAGCACCCGCAAGTTCCCGCTGATCCTCACCACCGGCCGGATCCTCAGCCAGTACAACGTGGGGGCGCAGACCCGACGGACCGGCAACGTGGCCTGGCATCCGGAGGACGTACTCGAGATCCACCCGCACGACGCGGAGGTCCGGGGCATCACCGACGGCGACCTGGTCACCCTGGCCAGCCGGGTCGGTGAGACCTCGCTGCGGGCGGTCTTCTCCGACCGGATGCCGGTCGGGGTCGTCTACACCACCTTTCACCACCCGGTGACCGGGGCGAACGTGGTGACCACGGAGAACTCCGACTGGGCGACGAACTGTCCGGAGTACAAGGTCACCGCGGTCCAGGTCGGGCTGAAGAATCCGCCCCGACCGCAGGACACGGCCCAGACCGGGGAACTGCTTCCGGCGATGGCGGACTGACATGCACACCGACATCTCGCCCCAGGTACGGATGGCGAACGAGATCGCCGTGCAGTTCCGCCACCAGGCGCCGGAGCTGGCGGCGCCAGCGATCGCCGAGCACATCCAGGCGTTCTGGGAGCCTCGGATGCGGGCCGAGCTGTTGCGGCGGATCGAGACGGAGCCGGACGCGTTCGACCCGCTGGCCCTGGCCGCCGCGCGGCTGGTGCGCCGCTGACCGATCCATCCTGAACGGCCCCGTGGCCCTGTACCGGTACCGGACAGGGCCACGACCGTTCCTGCCTTGACGCGCTTCCATACTGCATACAGAATCCTAAACGTGACCATGTCACGTGAGCGCCAGGGAGGGCCCGTGCCGACACACCACCTCCGCTACGACGTGAACTGCTCGATCCTCTTCACCGAACTTCCGATCCTGGAACGTCCGGCGGCCGCCAAGGCGGCCGGATTCGACGCGGTCGAGTTCTGGTGGCCCTTCGCCGAGGCGGTGCCGCCCACCGCCGAGGTGGACGCGTTCGTCGCGGCGATCCACGACGCCGGTGTCCAACTGGTCGGGCTCAACTTCTTCGCCGGCGACATGCCCGGCGGGGACCGGGGCCTGGTCTCCTGGCCCGGACGCTCCGCGGAGTTCCGGGAGAACGCCGCCCTGGTCGCGGCGATCGGCGCCGCCACCGGCTGCCGGAACTTCAACGCCCTGTACGGCAACCGGCTGCCCGACGTCGACCCGACCGAGCAGGACGAGGTGGCGGTGGAGAACCTGGCCGTCGCGGCCGCCGCGGTGGGCCGGATCGGCGGCACCGTACTGGTCGAGGCGGTCAGCGGCCCGCAGCCGTACCCGCTGCGCACCGCCGCCGACGCGATCGCCGTCATCGAGGTCGTCCGGGACGAGCGCGACGTGGAGAGCCTCGCCTTCCTCGCCGACCTGTACCACCTCACGGTCAACGGCGACGACGTCGTCAAGGTGACCGAACACGCCCACCGGATCGGACACGTCCAGATCGCCGACGCGCCCGGCCGGCACCAGCCGGGGACCGGCGACATCGACCTCGACGGCCACCTGGCCCGGCTGGAGGCGGCCGGCTACCACGGCTGGGTCGGCCTGGAGTACGTGCCGAGCGGCCCGAGCGCCGAGAGCTTCGACTGGCTGCCCCGGGACCGTCGGGCCGGCTGACGGCTGCCGGCGGGCACGTCGGCCCGGCTGAGTCACCAACCGCCAACCAAAGGAGATCGCTGACATGACCACCGTCGGTTTCATCGGCCTCGGCATCATGGGCGGCCCGATGGCCATCAACCTGATCCGGGCCGGATACCAGGTCGTCGGCTACGACTACAGCCCGGCCCGCAACGACGTACTCGCCCAGGCCGGCGGTGAGGTCGCCGCCGACATCGCCGAACTCGTCCGGCGTGCCGACACCGTGATCACCATGGTCCGCGACTCGGCCGACGTCGAGACCGTGGCCCTCGGCGAGCAGGGCATCCTGGCCAACGCCCGGCCCGGACAGCTCTACGTCGACATGAGCAGCATCTCCCCGCAGACCGCCCGGCAGGTCGCCGAGGCAGCCAAGGCCCACCAGGTACGAGTCCTGGACGCCCCGGTCAGCGGTGGCGAGGCGGGAGCGGTCGAGGGCAACCTCTCCATCATGGTCGGCGGCGAGGCGGCCGACTTCGAGGCGGCGCGACCGATCTTCGAGGTGGTCGGTGCGACCGTCGTCCACGTCGGGCCGCACGGCGCCGGGCAGACGGTGAAGGCGGCGAACCAGCTCATCGTCGCCGGCACCATCGAACTCGTCGCCGAGGCGATCGTCTTCCTCGAGGCGTACGGGGTGGACACCGAGGCGGCGGTCCGGGTCCTCGCCGGCGGGCTGGCCGGCAACCGGATTCTGGACCGCAAGGCGGCCGGAATGCTGGCCCGGCAGTTCCAACCCGGTTTCCGGATCGACCTGCACCACAAGGACATGGGGATCGTCACCTCGGCGGCCCGTGAGGCCGGCGTGGTCATCCCGCTCGGTGCGGCGGTGGCCCAGCTGATCGCCGCGCTGAAGGCCCAGGGCGACGGCGGACTCGACCACACGGCGCTGCTCAAGCTGGTCGAGCAGCTCTCCGGCCGGACCGGCGCCTGAACCGGCCCGAGATGCCGGCCCCGCGTCCGACGACTCCGGACGGGGCGGGCGGGCATGTCCTGCTCGCCCCGGACAAGTTCAAGGGTTCGCTGAGCGCCGCCGAGGTCGTCCGGTATCTCACCGTGGGTCTGCGCCGGGCCTGCCCGGCCGTCGAGGTACGCGGCTTCCCGGTGGCCGACGGCGGGGAGGGCACCCTCGACGCGGCGCTCTCGGCGGGCTTCACCCGGGTGCCGGTCCGGGCGACCGGGCCGACCGGGGAGCCGGTGGTGACCGCCTACGCCCGGCGCGCCGGGGCGGCGGTGGTCGAACTGGCCGACGCCTGCGGGCAGCGTCGGCTGCCCGGCGGACGTGCCGACCCGTTGCACGCCGGCACCCACGGCGCCGGTGAGGTGGTCCGGGCGGCACTCGACCACGGCTGTACGGAGGTCGTGCTCGGACTGGGCGGCAGCGCCAGCACCGACGGGGGCGCGGGGCTGGCCGGCGCGCTCGGGGTACGGCTGCTCGACGAGCACGGTGCGGAACTGCCGCCCGGCGGCGCCGCCCTGCGTCGGCTGCACCGCATCGACGCCTCCGGGCTGCATCCGGCGGTCCGGCGTACCCGGTTCGTGCTGGCCAGTGACGTGGACAACCCGCTGCTCGGCCCGACCGGGGCAGCCGCCGTCTACGGTCCGCAGAAGGGTGCCACCGAGGCCGACGTCGCCGTCCTGGAGGTCGGGCTGGCCCGCTGGGCCGAGGTGGTCGACAGCCACCTGCCGGCGGTGGCCCGACAGGCCGGAGCACCTGGAGCCGGCGCGGCCGGTGGGGTCGGCTTCGCCGCGCTCGCCTTCCTCGGCGCCACCTTCCGGCCCGGCATCGAACTCCTGCTCGACCTGCTCGGCTTCACCGCCCTGCTTACCGGCGCCCGGTTGGTGGTCACCGGCGAGGGCTCGCTGGACGGGCAGAGCCTGCGCGGCAAGGCTCCGGTCGGGGTGGCGTCGGCCGCCGCCGGGCGCGGGGTGCCGACCGTGGCGGTGGTCGGCCGGCTCGCGGTCGGCGAGGACGAGCTGCGGGCGGCCGGGATCGGCCGGGCGTACCCGCTCACCGACCTGGAGCCGGATCCGGAGCGCTGTGTCGCGGAGGCACCCCGGCTGGTCGAGCAGACGGCCGCCCGGGTCGCCGCCGACTGGCTGGCGCCGTCCGGCCGCCCCGGGCCCGACCGCTGACCGGGGCGGTTCCCTGCCGTACACCTCGCCTCCCCGGCAGGGAACCGCCCCGGTGCCGCCGCTGTCAGGGCCTCTTCGCGACCGTGTACCGGACGACGTCGGTACGCAGGACGTCGCCGGAGACCTTCACGATCCGAAGGGTGTGTACGGCGTCCGTCAGGCCGGTGACCGCGAACACCGGTCGGGCGGTGACCCGGACGTCGTTCGAGAGGTTCACCCGCTCGACGAGCCGGCCGTCGAGGTAGACGTCGGCCTCGCCCTGGTCGGGGCCGAGCGCCGTCCGCCACTCGACTCCGACGCCACGGAAGGTGAAACTCACGGCCGCGCCGTTGTCGGTTGTCGAGTGCACGTCGTCGCGGTGGTCGCCACGGAACCGGAAGTCGAGGACGGTGTCGCCGACCGGCCGGCCCGCCAGGAAGCCCTTCCGGATCGTCACGACCCGACCGTCGACGGTGTAGTCGGTTCCCCGGACCAGTTCCGCCCCGCCTCCGGCGACCGCGACGAGTTCGCCGGGATCGCGCCCGATCTCGACGGTGACGTCGGCCTGCGCGGACGGCCGCTTGTCAAACGTCGCCGTGGTGGTGCTCAGCAGGCTCTCCTGCCGCACGTCGAGCTTGTCGAGCAGCATGAACGACCCCGAGCGCTTCACACCCCGGATCGTGTGGGTGCCACTGGGCAGGTCGGAGACGCTGTACACCACCTGCTGCGCCCTGCGCCCCTCGGCGGGGTCGAGGTGGGTGCTGACCGTCTGCTTGAACTCGCCGTCCAGGTAGATGTCGACATCACCCTGAGACTCGTGGGTTTCCGTCACGTAGTCGACGCCGGTGCCGACGAAGGTGTACTCGAAGGAGTCACCGTTGGTCTCGGTGTAGTGCACGTCGTCCTCGTGGTCACCGAACCCGCGGTTGCCGCTGCGCCCCCACGAGCCCGTGTAGACGATCTCGGAACTGTTGTTGTTCACCGGGATCGTCCGTACGGCGGAGGTCTCCGACCGCCGCGGAGCGTCGGGCGTCGACGAGTCCGTCACGTCGATCGTCAGCTGTTCCGAGACCGCGGGCACCTCACGGTTGCCGTTGCGCTGCCACGCACCCTCGTACGACATCCGCAGGTCGTCGTCGTTGACGCCGATCGTCGAGTTCTTCTGCGGCGTGACGGTGAGCAGCCGGACCCCGTGGATCGGCAGTCCGGTCGCGACGAAGCCGGTCCGGAACTCCCCGAGATCCTTCCGGGCCCACAGGTCACGTACCTCGGCGGGACCGGTCAGCCCGAGGTCAGCCCAGTTCACCGCGACGTCCGCCTCGGTGGAGCCGAGGTTGAACAGGGCCACGGTGAACGTGCTGTCCTCGTTGAGCGAGTACCAGACCTGCCGGTTGGTCCTGGTCGACAGGGGTTGTGCGGGTCGTCCGGCCTGGTTGACCGCGATCACCTCGCGGTTGGTGAGCAGTTCGAGGCCGTACGGGTCGAGCCGGGTCAGGTCGTTGCCGAGGTAGAACGGCGCGGCGGAGATCGCCCAGAGGGTGGCCGCGGTGCGCCGCTCGTCCCGGGTGAGTCCGTCCATCGTGCCGTTGCCGACGTTGAGGGAGTCGAGGTCGTTCCACCCGCCCGGTCCGCCGTGCCGCCACCACTCGGCCAGCCGGGGGAAGAGCCGGGCGACGTTCTGCCAGTTCGTGAGCGCCTCGCCGGTGCAGTAGCACTCGACGTCCCAGTCGATGCGCCAGCCGTTCGCGTACTGCTTCCAGTAGTCCGCGTACCGGATGTCGAGCGCCCAGGAGAGTTCGAGCCAGATGCCGTGCCGGGCGAGCGCCTGCGACCAGGCCCTGACCTCGTCACGTGCGTCGAGGGAGAGGTCGCTGACGCCGGAGCCCGGGGTCACGCTGTCGAACTTCAGGAAGTCGACGCCCCATTCGGCGTAGAGGTCGGCGATCGAGTCGACGTAGGCCTGCGCGCACGGGCCGGAGAAGTCGATCCGGTGTCCCAGGCCCCAGTAGTCGCCCTTCTGCAGCGGGCGGACGGGCAGGTCCCCGGTGGTGCAACCCGGGGCGCCGTGGATGGGAACGTCGGCCTCGACCAGTGCCGGTGAGATCCCCGGGATCCCGTACAGCCCGAACTTCTGGCCGTTGGCGTGGACGTGGTCGATCACCTCCTGCAGCCCGTTCGGATAGAGCGTCCGGCTCGGCACCGGGCGGCCGTGGTCGTCCGTACCGCCGTTCCAGCCGGCGTCGACGTTGATGTACTCGTAGCCGTACCGCTGGAGTTTCTGGTGCATGGCGTCGGACTGCGACTTGAGCTGGTCGGCGGTGATCCAGCCGCCGCCGTTGGGGGTGTACACCTGCATGCTGTAGCTGCTCCAGCCCATGTAGGGCCTGCGCGCCCGTTCCCCGGCCGGGGCGTACGGGTCAGCCACGGTGACGGCGGTGCCGGGTGTGGCGGCGGTGGCGCCGGGCACCGTGGCGGCGGTGCCGGGTGTGGCGGCGACCGGCGATGTGGTCGCCACCGGCTCGGCGAAGGCCGCGGCGGAGGGCGGTCCGACCGGCAGGAGGGCGGCGACGGCCAGCCCCACGAACGCGCCCCGCGCCGCTCTGGCGCCGAGGGGGAGGGTCATGAACATGTGCCTCTCTGTCTGACAGCTCGTCCCGGCGGAGGGGACGGATCGACACCGGGGCTCGGGAGTCACGAGTCACCGGAGTTGTCACCCCGGCCCGATGGCGCGCCGAGGTGGTGGCCGACCAGCGGCCACTGTGGAAACCTGGCGGAAACCATCGCCTAAATACTTCACGCCGTCAAGTATTGATTCGGGTCGGCGTCGCTCCTACCCTCGGTGCGGCCCGCTCGACGACACGGAGTCGCCGGGCCGCGCTGCCATGCCCACGATCAGCCGAGGCGGAGGAGTTCGACCTCGCCGGTGCCGTCCCACTCCGGCGGTACGACGGCGAGCGCGTCCGCCCCGGCGGCGCCCCGGAGCGAGCCGGGACGGTCGTGGTGCAGCGGGGTGGCGGTGGCACCGGTCCGCAGCACCGGAACCAGCCGGGTGTCGTGCGGATGGCTGGCCACCGGCCCGGCCAGGGTGCTGGTCAGCGGTGGGGGTTCGGTACGGCCGGCGAGCCGCCCGAGCAGCGGCACGAGCAGGGTCAGTGCGGCGGCCAGTGCGGCGTACGGGTTTCCGGGCAGGCCGACGACGTACCGGCCGTCCGGCAGGATCGCCAGGAGTTGCGGATGCCCGGGTCGGCAGGCGACCCCGTGCACCGGCACGTCGGCGCCGAGGGTGTCGAGCGCCCCGCGCAGGTGGTCGGCGGCACCGGCCGAGGTGGCCCCGCAGACCACCAGGACCTCGGCGTCGGAGCGGAGCAGGGCGGCGACCAGTGCCGCCCGGTCGTCGGCGACCCGGGTCTCCCAGGCCGGCTCGGCGCCGGCGGAGCGGAGCAGCCCGGGCAGCATCGGCCCGATCGCGTCCCGGACCTGCCCCGGAGCGGGCAGGCCGCTGGTCCGCAGTTCGGCGCCGGTGACCACCACGCCGACCCGGGGGCGGCGGTGCACGGTCAGCGTGTCGTGGCCGAGGCTGGCGGCGAGACCGAGCAGGACCGGGGTGACGACCGTGCCGGCGGGCAGCACCTCCCGGCCGGTCGGGCAGTCCTCGCCCCGACGGCGTACGTGCCGACCGGGTTCGATCTCGCCGGTGACCGTTCGGCCGTGTCGGACGGCGCGTTCGTACGGCAGGACGGCGTCGGCGCCGCCCGGCACCACGGCACCGGTGGCGATCTCGACCGCGTATCCGGGCAGCAGGGCGACCGGCGGGTGCGGGTCACCGGCGAGGACCCGTCCGGTGACCTGCCACGGTCCGGGGCCGGCGACCGCGTACCCGTCCATCGCGGCGGCGTCGTAGGCCGGCAGCGGGGAGAGGGCGACCAGGGGTGTCGCCAGGGCCGCACCGACCGCGTCGGCCAGGGGTGTCTGGACCGGTGGGAGGGGGCGGGCCGTGTCGCGGGCGTACCGCCGGGCCTGCTGCCAACCGGTGGCGCTGACCGTGCCGAGTCTCATCCGCGCTCCTCGCCGCTCGTCCGCACCAGTATCAACGACATCGGCCGGCCTGGCCGATCGATCTGGACAGTCGCCGGTCGCGTGATAGAGAATAGTGCACTCGACATACTGTATACAGTGGCCCGGTTGGAGGAACCCATGGACTCCAGCGATCACCCCGCCCCGGTACGCGAGATCAGCGACCTCTACGGCCGCCGCTACCGGATCGGCGAGAGCGACCGCGCCCTGCTGGGGCGCTCCCGATCGTGGATGACCCGGCTGCCCTGGGCCGCGATGCTGGCGATCAGCCTCTTCCAGTACGGCTTCGGCGCGGCCCTGCCCACCCTCACCGAGGCCAACGGCTGGAGCCTCTGGCAGGCGTTCGGCGTACTCGGGCTGTGGGTGGCCTGCCAGGCCGCCAGCTCACCACTCGGCGGCTGGCTGTACCAGCGACTGCGGGTCCGGCTCGCCGTACCGATGCTGGTCGGGGCGGCCGGCTGCGCGGTCGCGTTGGTCACCCTGGCGCACCGTACCGACCTGGCCAGCGTCCTGCTCGGCTATTCGGTACTCGGCGGGTTCGGCGCCGGCCTGGTCTACATGACCTGCGTCGCCACCGTCACCGAGTGGTTCCCCGAGCGGATCGCGGGCCGGGTCGCCATGGTCAGCGCCGCCTTCGGGTACGGCGCGATCCCGTTCGTGGTCTTCGCCGGCTACGCCCTCGACCCGGGCAACCGTACCGCCGTCCTCGACGGCACCGCGGTGGCCGTCTTCCTGGTCGTCGGGCTCTGTGGACTGTTGATGCGCCGACCACCGAGGAACTGGTGGCCGGTGGAGATCGATCCACAGCGGTGGGCGGTCGACCGCCGGATCAACCGGAGCATCCCGCACAACCGGCCCGCCGTCCGGCCGTACCCGCCGAGGGCGGCGTGGCGCAGCGGCATGCTGCCGATGATGTTCGTGGTCGTGGTCCTCACCGCGGCGATGGCGCTGTTCGACATCGCGTACCTCGCCGGTTCCGCGCACGCCGGTCGGCTCTCCGCGCTGGCCCTGGTGGCCGCGATGAGTGCGCTGGCCGCGTCGAACGGCATCGGACGGGCGGTGACCAGTTCCCTCTCCGACCGGATCGGGCGGCGGGGCACCCTGGGGCTCGCCCTGCTGGTCGGTGGGGTGGCACAGTTCGGGCTGCTCGCCGCCGCGGCCAACAACAACCACCCGGCGGTCGTGGTGGGCTTCGCGGCGGCGGCCGGCGCCGGTACCGGAGCCGGGTACTCCCTGTTGGTCAGTCTGGTCCGGGACTGGTTCGGCGACGACGCGACGGTGCCGAACTACGGGATCGTCTACACCGGCAAGGCGGTCGGCGGCGTACTCGGAATTCTGCTCGCCGGGCTGGTCGTGACCACACCGGATTCTGTCGTACCGTTCGTGGTAGCCGG
The DNA here is from genome assembly GCF_039871775.1 of Plantactinospora sp. B5E13. Lineage (NCBI taxonomy): Bacteria > Bacillati > Actinomycetota > Actinomycetes > Micromonosporales > Micromonosporaceae > Plantactinospora > Plantactinospora sp. B5E13. The sequence goes on along the minus strand of NZ_JBDPLT010000038.1, from coordinate 11,086 downwards.
TTGCCTCGGTCTGCTCGGCGCGGCGCTGACCCGGTGGATGCGTCAGCCCGGGCTCGCCGTGGTCCGGCTGCCGTCGCCACTCGGCGTCGACCGCGTCTGACGCGCGGAGACGGCGTACGGGTGACCGGTGGTCCGCGGTGACGCGGGTGCGGATCCCGCGACGCGGTGTGCCCGGTGTGCCGGGCCGGAGAGGATCGGTGGTGGCGGGATGGGACGGGTGACGAGTCGACGCCGGGTCGTCCGGATCGTCGACGGGGTACGCAGCGAGCCGGTCGACACCCTGGCGGCCGAGGAACCGCTGGAGATCCGGGTGAACGGCCGCTCGCTGGTGATCACGATGCGCACGCCGGGCGACGACTTCGACCTGGCGGCGGGGTTCCTGGTCAGCGAGGGGGTGGTCCGGGCCGGCACCGAGATCGCCAACATCCGCTACTGCGCCGGCGCCACCGCCGACGGGGTGAACACCTACAACGTGGTCGACGTGGTGCTGGCCCCGGGGGTGGCGCCACCGGACCCGTCGTTGGAGCGCAACTTCTACACCACCTCGTCCTGCGGGCTGTGTGGCAAGGCGAGCCTGGAGGCGGTGCGGACGATCGCCGCCTGGTCGGTCCGGGACGACCCGGTGCGGATCGATCCCGCGGTGGTCAGCACCCTGCCCGACACCCTGCGCAACGCGCAGCGGGTCTTCGACCGGACCGGCGGACTGCACGCCGCCGGGCTCTTCTCCGCCGACGGCCGGCTGCACTGCCTGCGTGAGGACGTGGGCCGGCACAACGCGGTCGACAAGGTGGTGGGCTGGGCGTTGCGCAACAGCCGGGTGCCGTTGCGCGGCACCGTGCTGATGGTCAGCGGCCGGGCCTCGTTCGAGCTGGTCCAGAAGGCGGTGATGGCCGGCGTACCGGCGCTGGCGGCGGTCTCCGCGCCCTCCTCGCTCGCCGCCGAGCTGGCCGAGGACTCCGGTCTGACCCTGATCGGCTTCCTGCGCGGTGCGTCGATGAACGTGTACGCCGGTGCGGACCGGCTCGTGCGGCGGGACCGTACCGAGGCCCCAGCCTGACCGAGCCTAGGCTCCTTTTCGCGCGGTTGTGGCTTCCTTGGTCCCTGTCCTCCTGGATACTGCCGGTAACGGCGGTATGTCGGATATGGCTGGAGGCCGCATGAGTCGAGACGACGGACACCGGGGCGCCGGACGGACGGTCACGCCCACCGGCGCCACCGGGATCGACCTGACCCTGACCGTCAACGGAGCCCTCCGCGACCTGCGGATCGACAACCGGGTCACCCTGCTCGACGCGCTCCGCGACGAACTCGGGCTGACCGGCACCAAGAAGGGCTGTGACCAGGGCGCCTGCGGGGCCTGCACGGTGCTGGTCGACGACCGGCGGGTGCTGGCCTGCCTGACGCTGGCCGCCCAGTGCGAGGGCCGGCGGGTGACCACGATCGAGGGACTCGCCGAGGACGGGCGACGGCACCCGCTCCAGGACGCCTTCCTGCGCCACGACGGCTTCCAGTGCGGCTACTGCACCCCCGGCCAGATCATGTCGGCGGTCGCCCTGCTCCGGGAGGGCCGAGCCGGCAGCGACGAGGAGATCCGCGAGTTCATGAGCGGCAACATCTGCCGCTGCGGCGCCTACCCGAACATCCTCGCCGCGATCCGCGAGGTCGCCCGTGAGGCGGTGGGATAGCCGTGCGCCCGTTCGAGTACCTGCGCCCCGACGACGTGGGCGCGGCGGTGGCGCTGGTCAGTGCCGACCCCGCCGCGCAGTACCTGGCCGGCGGCACCACCCAGGTCGACCTGATGCTCAAGGACGGCATCCTCGACCCCGAGCGGCTGGTCGACATCACCCGGCTGCCGCTGCACGGGATCACCGCGGACGACCGGACGCTGCGGGTCGGCGCGCTGACGACGATGGAGGAACTGGCGGCCGACCCCACCGTGGCCCGCCGCCTCCCGCTGGTCCGGACGGCACTGCTCGCCGGGGCCTCGGCCCAACTGCGCAACATGGCGACGATCGGCGGCAACCTGTTGCAGCGCACCCGGTGCCGGTACTTCCGGGATCCGACCGTGCCGGACTGCAACAAACGGCGACCATCGTCGGGCTGCGCCGCGATCACCGGCGCGGCGGCCCGGATGCACGCCATTCTCGGCGCGGGCGAGACCTGCATCGCCCTGCACGCCTCGGACCTCTGCGTACCGCTGGTGGCGCTGGACGCCGTGGTGGAGGTACGCGGTGTCGACGGCGGGCGGCGGATCCCGCTGACCGAGTTCTACGTCCTGCCCGGTGAGCGGCCGGACGTCGAGACCGTACTGCGGCACGGCGACCTGGTCACCGGGGTGGAGGTGCCGCTACTCCCATCGACGGCCCGGTCGCTCTACCTGAAGGTGCGTGACCGCGCCTCCTACGAGTTCGCGCTCGTCTCGGTGGCCGCCGTGCTGACCGTGGAGGACGGGACGATCACCGAGGCCCGGGTCGGGCTCGGGGGCGTCGGGACGGTTCCCTGGCGGGCCCGGGCCGCCGAGGCGGTGCTGACCGGCGCGGCGGCGACCACCGCGACCTACCGGTGGGCGGCCGAGGCCGAGATCCACGACCCGTTCACCGTGCCGGGTACGGCGTTCAAACCGGAGCTGGCCAGACGGACGATGGTCCGGGCGCTGGAGACCGTCGTGGGGGACCGGCCATGACCATGACGGAACCGACGCGGGTGGTCGGGGCCGGACTGGACCGGGTCGACGGACCGTTGAAGGTGGCCGGCGCGGCGCCGTACCCGTCGGACGTCAGGTATCCGGCGATGGCGCACGCCGCGCTGGTCCGGTCCACCGTCGCCGCCGGCCGGATCGCCGCGATCGACACCGCCGCCGCCGAGGCGCTGCCCGGGGTGCTGGCGGTGCTCACCCACCACAACGCCCCACGGCTGCGGCCGGGGCCGGAGAACAACCTCGGACCGACCCCGCCGCCACCGCTGCAGGACGACCGGATCCTGCACAACGGGCAGTACGTGGCGGTGGTGGTCGCCGAGCAGGCGTACCAGGCGACGGACGCGGCCCGGTCCGTCACCGTCACGTACGAGCGGGCCGAGGCCGCCCTGGACATCGACGACGACCGGGGCGAGTTGAAGATCGACCCGTTCGGTTTCGACGGCGGACGGGGTGACCTCGACGCCGGACTGGCCGCCGCGGACGTGGTGCACGAGGCGACGTACACCACGGCGGAGAACACCAACAACCCGTTGGGGCTCTTTGCGACCGTGGCGGCCTGGGACGGCGACCGGGTCACCGTGCACGACTCCACCCAGTGGACGTCCAACGTGCGTACGACTTTGGCCCAGGTGTTCGGTCTGCCGGAGGCGGCGGTCCGGGTCTACGCGAAATACGTCGGCGGCGGCTTCGGGTCGGGGCTGCGGGTGTGGCCGCACACCGTGCTGGCGGTGCTCGCCGCCCGGGTCGTCGGGCGGCCGGTGAAGCTGGTGCTCTCCCGCCCGGAGATGTTCACCGGGGTCGGCCACCGGCCCAACACCGTGCAGCGGATCCGGATCGGCGCCCGCCGGGACGGTGGGCTGGTCGCCCTCGACCACGAGGCCGTGCAGACCGTCGCGATGGAGGACGAGAACCCGGAGCCGGTCGCGGCGGTCAGCGCCAACGCGTACGCCTGCCCGAACGTGCGGTACCGGGACCGGCAGCGGCGGCTGCACATCCCGTGCCCGGGGTCGATGCGCGCGCCGGGGGAGGCGCAGGGCAACTTCGGGCTGGAGTCGGCAATCGACGAACTCGCCCACCGGCTCGGGATGGACCCGCTGGAGCTCCGGTTGCGCAACTACGCCGAGGTCCAGCCGCAGTACGGCCTGCCCTGGTCGAGCAAGGCGCTGCGCGAGTGCTACACGGTCGGGGCGGACCGGTTCGGCTGGTCGCGGCGGGACCCACGGATCGGTGCCATGCGGGACGGCCGGTGGCGGGTCGGTTACGGCATGGCCGGGGTGAGCTACCTCTGGTGGCAGATGCCGTGCGCGGCGCGGGCCACGATCAGCCGGGACGGCACCGGCTACGTCCGCAGCGCCGCGACCGACATCGGCACCGGGACCTACACGGTGATGTGGCAGCTCTCGGCCGAACTGCTCGGACTGGACCCGGACCGGGTCCGGTTCGACCTGGGCGACTCGGACATGCCACCCGCACCGCAGGCGGGCGGGTCGGGGCTGACCGGTGCGCTGGGCAATGCGGTGTACGACAGCTGCCGCAATCTCCTGCGGCGTTTCCTCGACCGGGTCGCCGACGATCCTGGCTCGCCGCTGCGCCGCTGCACCGTGGACGACGTCGCGGTCAGCGGTGGGCGGATCCACCACCGGACCGACCCGCGGCGGGGGGAGAGCTATGTCGCGATCCTGGAACGGCACCGGCTCGACGAGCTGACCGCCGACGGGGCGAGCAGCCCGCCCGAGGCCCAGCAGGTCGGGATGGCACCGGCCGGGGCCTTCGCGGCCAAGTTCGTGGAGGTGCACGTCGATTCCGAACTGGGGCTGATCCGGATACCCCGGGTGTTGTCGGTGGTCGACGGCGGGCGGATCCTCAACGAGAAGCTGGCCCGTAGCCAGATCATCGGCGCCACGGTGGGCGGGATCGGCCAGGCGCTGTTCGAGGAGACCCGCACCGACGCCCGGACCGGGCGGGTGGCGAACGCCAACCTCGGCGACTACCTCGTCCCGGTGCAGGCCGACATCGGTGACCTGGACGTCGTTTTTGTCGGTGGTCCGGACCGGCTGACCCCGGTCGGTACCAAGGGGGTCGGCGAGGTGGGCCTGCCGGGGACGGCCGCCGCGATCGCCAACGCGGTCCACCACGCGACCGGGGTACGGATCCGGTCCCTGCCCATCACACTCGAACAGCTGATCGCCCCGAGCTGATCGGCTCGGGCTGATCGGCTCGGGCTGACCGGCCCGGCGGGGTGGCGGCGGACGTGGGGCCGGTCGGGGTCCGGGCGGAGGTGTCGGTCTCCGCCCGGACCTGCGCCGACCGGCGCGGTGGCGCCGGAGCCCGCCTGCCGAGTTCGGCGGGCGCCGGCCGCTCGCGGTCGGTCAGCGCGCGAGCAACGTCTCCCGCATCAGCGCGGCGGTCTCGGACGGCGTCCGGCCGACCCGCACCCCGACCGCCTCCAACGCCTCCTGCTTGGCCACCGCCGTCCCGGAGGAGCCGGAGACGATCGCGCCGGCGTGCCCCATCGTCTTGCCCTCCGGGGCGGTGAAGCCGGCGACGTAGCCGACCACCGGCTTGCTGATGTGCTCCCGGATGTAGTCGGCGGCCCGCTCCTCGGCGTCGCCACCGATCTCGCCGATCATCACGATCGCGTCGGTCTCCGGGTCGTCCTCGAACGCCTGCAGGCAGTCGATGTGGGTGGTGCCGACGATCGGGTCGCCGCCGATGCCGACGCAGGTGGAGAAGCCGAAGTCGCGCAGTTCGTACATGAGCTGGTAGGTGAGGGTGCCGCTCTTGCTGACCAGCCCGATCCGCCCCCGCTTGGTGATGTCGGCCGGAATGATCCCGGCGTTGGACTGGCCGGGACTGATCAGTCCGGGACAGTTCGGCCCGATGATCCGGGTACGGTTCCCGGCCGCGCTCGCGTACGCCCAGAAGGTCGCGGTGTCGTGCACCGGGATCCCCTCGGTCAGCACCACGGCGAGGCCGAGTTCGGCGTCGACCGCCTCGATCACCGCCGCCTTGGCGAACCGGGGCGGTACGAAGACCACGGTGACGTCGGCGCCGGTGGCCTGGACCGCCTCGGCGCAGTTGTTGAAGACCGGGATGTCGTCGACCTGCTGGCCGCCCTTGCCCGGGGTGACCCCGGCGACGATGTTGGTGCCGGCGGCGACCATCCGCCGGGTGTGCTTCGTGCCCTCGGTACCGGTGATGCCCTGCACCAGCACCCTGCTCTTCTCGGTAAGGAAGATTGCCATCGTGCTCACGCCCCCTTGCCGGCGAGTTCGGCGGCGAGCCGCGCCGCGCCGTCCATCGTGTCCACGGTCCGTACGCCCTCCAGCGCGGCCTCGGCGAGGATCCGCCGGCCCTGCGCTGCGTTGTTGCCGTCCAGCCGGACGACCAGTGGTTTGGTGATCGTCTCGCCCCGGGCGGTGAGCAGCCCGACCGCCTGGACGATGCCGTTGGCGACGGCGTCGCAGGCGGTGATCCCGCCGAAGACGTTGACAAAAACGCTCCGGACGTCGGGGTCGCCGAGGATGATCTCGAGCCCGTCGGCCATCACCTCGGCGGAGGCGCCGCCGCCGATGTCGAGGAAGTTGGCGGGTCGTACCCCGCCGTACTCCTCACCGGCGTAGGCGACCACGTCGAGGGTGCTCATCACCAGGCCGGCGCCGTTGCCGATCACCCCGACCTGGCCGTCGAGCTTGACGTAGTTGAGGTGCTTCTCGGTGGCCCGGACCTCGAGCGGGTCGGTGGCGCTGTTGTCGACGAACTCCCCGTGGCCGGGCTGGCGGAACCGGGCGTTGCCGTCCAGGGTCACCTTGCCGTCCAGGGCCCGGACGGTGCCGTCGGCGAGCCGGGCCAGCGGGTTGATCTCGACCAGGGTGGCGTCCTCCTTGCGGAACACGTCCCAGAGCCGGACCAGGATGTCGACCACGGCACCCCGTACCTCGTCGGGCAGGTCGGCGTCGGCGACCAGCCGGCGTGCGGTGTCGGGGTCGAGGCCACGGGCCGGGTCCACGTGCAACCGGGCGAGTGCCTCCGGGTTCTCGGCCGCCACCTGTTCGATGTCGACGCCGCCCTGCCGGGAGACCATCGCCAGGAAGGCCCGCTGCGAGCGGTCGAGCAGCAGTGAGGCGTAGTACTCGTCGACGATCTCGCTGGCCTCGGTGACCAGCACCTTGTGCACGGTGTGGCCCTTGATGTCCATGCCGAGGATCGCGCTCGCGACCTCCCGGGCCCCGTCCGGTCCGTCGGCCAGCTTCACCCCGCCGGCCTTGCCCCGGCCGCCGGTCTTCACCTGGGCCTTGACCACCACCCGGCCGCCGATCTCGGCGGCCGCGGCGTACGCCTCGTCAGGGGTGGTGGCGACGCGGTTCCGGCTGACCGGTACGCCGTGTTTGGCGAACAGTTCCTGTGCCTGGTGCTCGAACAGATCCACCGGGTCTCCCTTCTCTTCGACCTCTTGGTGGTGGTTGGTCCCGCTCGCGGGTGTACGTCGACCGGGATCGGACATCGGGATCGGAGGTGGAACGTGGAACCGAGCGGCGGGTCCGCCGACGGGGGGAGTGGGGTCGGACGCCGGTGCCGGGCCGTGGCCGTCCCGGCGAACCGGGGGGCAGGTCCGTCCGCGCCGCCGGGCGGGAGTCCGGTCTGCCGGCCCGCCGGGCGGTCACGCGGAAAACGTCTTGCTACCCCCTAGACACTCCGCTGTTACATGCGCCACGATATTGCCTACCCCATACGGTATGCAATCCTCGAAGGTGGGCGGAGATCCGGACGTCGGACCGCGACAGTGGTCACACAACGGATCCCTCGCACCACGATCGGCAACGCATGGCGCGGCGCGTACAGGAGGTTCGCTCATGGGTAAGGCACTGGAGGGCGTACGGGTCCTCGACATGACGCACGTACAGTCCGGTCCCTCGTCCACACAACTGTTGGCGTGGCTGGGCGCGGACGTCATCAAGCTGGAGGCGCCCGGACAGGGGGACATCACCCGTGGCCAGCTCCGCGACCTCCCCGACGTGGACAGCCTCTACTTCACGATGCTGAACGCCAACAAGCGGAGCATCACCCTGAACATGAAGCACGAGCAGGGCAAGGAGGTCTTCACCAAGCTGGTGTCCGAGGTGGACATCCTGGTGGAGAACTTCGGCCCCGGCGTCGTCGAACGGTTCGGCTTCCCCTGGGAGCGGCTGCAGGAGATCAACCCCGGTCTCATCTACGCCTCCATCAAGGGCTTCGGCCCCGGGCGGTACGCCAACTTCAAGGCCTACGAGGTGATCGCCCAGGCGATGGGCGGCTCGATGAGCACCACCGGCTTCGAGGACGGCCCGCCGACCGCCACCGGCGCGCAGATCGGCGACTCCGGCACCGGCATCCACCTGGTGGCCGGCATCCTCGCCGCGCTCTACCAGCGCACCCACAGCGGACGCGGCCAGCGCGTCCAGGTCGCCATGCAGGACGCGGTGCTCAACCTGTGCCGGGTCAAGCTCCGGGACCAGCAGCGGCTGGCCCACGGCCCGCTCGGCGAGTACCCGAACGAGAGCTTCGGCGACGAGGTCCCACGCTCCGGCAACGCCTCCGGCGGCGGCCAGCCCGGCTGGGCGGTGCGCTGCGCCCCCGGCGGCCCGAACGACTACATCTACGTCATCATCCAGCCGGTCGGCTGGAAGCCGATCTGTGAACTGATCGGCCGCCCCGAACTGGCCGACGACCCGGCCTGGAACACCCCGCAGGTGCGCCTGAACAAGCTCGACAAGGCGTTCGCGCTGATCGAGGAGTGGACGGAGAAGCACACCAAGTGGGAGGTCATGGAAAAGCTCAACGCACACAACATCCCGTGCGGGCCGATCCTGTCGACCAAGGAGCTGATCGAGGACGAGACCCTCGCCGAGCTGGGCTCGGTGGTGGAGGTCGCGCACCCGACCCGGGGCACGTACAAGACGGTCGGCAACCCGCTCAAGCTCTCCGACTCGCACGTCGAGATCGAGCGCTCGCCGCTGCTCGGTGAGCACACCGCGCAGGTCCTGGCCGAGCTCGGTTACGACGAGCGGCAGGTCGGCGAGCTGCGCGCCGCCGGCGCCGTCTGAGGCCCGCGACCGCCGACCGAACCAGACCCGCCCGCCGTAACCGGCGGAATGTGACGTCCCTAAGGAGACGACAGAGAATGCCAGTGAACGACAGCAGCTACGACCGCGAGGCCGTACGGCGGGTGCTCGACCAGGTGAAGGCCGAGGGCCGGACCTCGCTGACCGCGCCCGAGGGCCGGCTGGTGGTGGAGGCGTACGGGATCAGCACTCCCGGCGAGGGCCTGGCGACCAGCGCCGACGAGGCGGTGGCGCTGGCCGGACGGATCGGTCTGCCGGTGGTCCTGAAGATCGTGTCGCCGGACATCCTGCACAAGACCGAGGCCGGCGGGGTGCTGGTCGGACTGCACACCGCCGAGGCGGTCGCGGCCGGCTACCAGACGATCATCGACAACGCCCGGGCGTACCGGGCCGACGCCACGATCGTCGGAGTCCAGGTGCAGCAGCAGCTCGACTCCGGCCACGAGGTCATCGTCGGTACGGTCACCGACCAGACCTTCGGCAAGGTGGTGGCGTTCGGCCTCGGCGGCGTGCTGGTCGAGGTGCTCAAGGACGTCACCTTCCGGCTCGCCCCGACCGACACCACGACCGCGCTGTCGATGATCGACGGGATCGCCTCCGCCGAGATCCTGCGCGGCGTACGCGGTGCCGAGCCGGCCAACCGGGAGATCCTCGCCGACCTCATCGTCCGGGTCTCCGACCTGGTCACCGACTTCCCGGAGCTGGCCGAGGTCGACCTCAACCCGGTGCTGGCCACCTCGACCGGCGCCACCGCGGTCGACGTACGGATCCTGATCGACGAGGAGGCCGCGAAGCAGCCGGAGCGGTTCTCCGAGGAGGAGATCCTGGCCAGCATGAACCGGATCATGCGGCCCGCCTCGGTCGCGGTGATCGGGGCCTCCGCCGAGGCCGGCAAGATCGGCAACTCGGTGATGAAGAACCTGGTCAACGGCGGCTACCAGGGCGAGATCTACCCGATCAACCCGAAGGCCACCGAGATCCTGGACCGCAAGGCGTTCAGGAGCATCGCCGACGTACCCGGCCCGGTGGACGTCGCGATCTTCGCCATCCCGGCCAAGTTCGTACCGGCCGCGCTCGAGGAGGTCGGCGCCAAGGGCGTCGCCGGGGCGATCCTGATCCCGTCCGGCTTCGGCGAGACCGGCAACCACGAGCTGCAGGCCGAGGTGGTGGCGATCGCCCGCCGGCACGGGGTACGCATCCTCGGACCGAACATCTACGGCTACTACTACACGCCGGAGAACCTGTCGGCGACCTTCTGCACCCCGTACGACGTCAAGGGCGGAGTCGCGCTCACCTCGCAGAGCGGCGGCATCGGGATGGCGATCCTCGGCTTCAGCCGCTCCGCGCAGATGGGGGTCTCCTCGATCGTCGGGGTCGGCAACAAGTCCGACATCGACGAGGACGACCTGCTCACCTTCTTCGAGAGCGACCCGAACACCCAGCTGGTCGCCATGCACCTCGAGGACCTGAAGGACGGCCGGGGCTTCGCCGAGACCGCCCGCCGGGTGTCGAAGACCAAGCCGGTGATCGTGCTCAAGGCCGGCCGCACCTCGATGGGCGCCCGGGCGGCCAGCTCGCACACCGGTGCGCTCGCCGGTGACGACAAGGTCTACGACGACATCCTCCGCTCCAACGGCGTGATCCGCGCCCCCGGCCTCAACGACCTGCTGGAGTACGCCCGCGGAATTCCGCTGCTGCCCACCCCGCAGGGCGAGAACGTCGTCATCATCACCGGCGCCGGGGGCTCCGGGGTGCTGCTCTCCGACGCCTGCGTCGACAACGGGCTCACCCTGATGGAGATCCCGGCCGACCTCGACGAGGCGTTCCGGAAGTTCATCCCGCCGTTCGGCGCGGCCGGCAACCCGGTGGACATCACCGGCGGCGAGCCGCCGTCGACGTACCGCAACACCGTCGCGCTCGGCCTGTCCGACCCCCGGATCCACTCGCTGATCCTCGGCTACTGGCACACCATCGTCACCCCGCCGATGGTCTTCGCCGAGCTGGTCGTCGACGTGGTCAACGAGTTCCGGGCCAAGGGCATCCACAAGCCCGTCGTCGCCTCGCTCGCCGGCGACGTCGAGGTGGAGCAGGCCAGCGAACACCTCTACCGGCACGGGATCGTCGCCTACCCGTACACCACGGAGAAGCCGGTCGCCGTGCTCGGTGCCAAGTACCGGTGGGCACGCTCCGCCGGTCTGCTCGGTGGTTGACCGGGCGACCGTCGCACCAACGGACCTTTCCCGACCCGGTCCGTCGCGGCGACCGGCTTCTCCGTGGTGTACGGGTA
>NZ_JBDPLT010000037.1:0-75437 GCF_039871775.1 Plantactinospora sp. B5E13 | reverse complement strand
CAAACAACACCGCGCCGTGGCCACCCGCTACGACAAACTCGCCGTGCGCTACGAAGCCACCGCCACCATCAGCATGATCGACACCTGGCTTCGGAGACTCGAACGGCACTTATGACACACGGCCTAGCCCATGCCGGGAACAAGCCATCCCGGCTGCTGCCGACCCGCACTCCTGTGGAGCGGAACTCCGCCCGGCCCGCCGCGTCAAGACAGCCTTGACGGCTCGTACGGACGCTGGCGGGTCGGCGGTGATCTGCTCGGCTTACCCCGGGTCGATGGCGGGCAAAATGCCTTCCCTCCCGGCCACGACGGACCGCCACCCGCCGACAGTCTTTCCTATCCCGGAGCTTGGCGCCCCCGCCGGAGGCGCAGTAACCGCAACCCGCTGCGGTGCCGGCGCCCCGCCGACGAGCGCGGCGTGCGCTCCACGACGCCGCGCGCCCGTGCCCGACCCAGTCCCGGCCGGCTGCTGGCGCACAACCCCGAATTCCGCTCCCACCTCGGCCCCACCGTCGACGGCGGCCCGTTGGGCATCCCGCTTTCCGCCCCAGCCGCCGCGTGTTGCGCGTGCCGTAGTGAAGCGCCAGCGAAACGGAGGCCGCGCGCCCTGGCGGCGGCGCGTGCAGCCCGTCACGGGCCGCCTGGAACCTTGTAGGGAAAGTACGCCCTGCTTGGGCGAGGCTAGGACGGCCGGGGGCGCTTAGCTCGGATCTTGTCTAGGCTGTGGGCGTGAGACAGGCAGACCCGGAGCGGGAGTACGTGGACGGCACGGCGGTGGAGCTGGTGCTTGCTGAGTTCATCGGTGCGGTGCAGGCTGGGCAGAGTGTGCCGTTGTCGAAGGACGGCGAGGTGGTCGCGGTGATCGTGTCGCCGGAGGTGGCGGAGGCTGGCCGGCAGGCGCTCGGCCGGTAACCCCTGCCGTTGGGCTACTACACCAGTCTGCTGGTGTAGCCGGCGTTGACCAGGCGGTCGTAGGCGCGTCGGACTTCGGTGGGTACGTCCTGGGGGATGGCGAAGCCGAGTTCGGCGTACTTGTCGATGCGTTGGGTGTCGCCGACGAGCATGTTGATGACCTTGTCGACGTCGCCGATGCTGGTCACGTAGTCGTCCAGTGCGAGCGGGTGGGACGCGCAGATCACCTCGACCTCGGGCCACAGCTTCTTGCAGGTGGCGTACGCGCGTCGTTGCTGGTAGGGCCGTGACATCAGGATGACCGACCGCGGTTCGATCTGGTGCTCGGCGAGCAGTCGTCGGGTGAACTCGATGTTCTGGCCGGTGTTGCGGGCCTGGGTCTCGATGAGAATCGCCTCGGCCGGGACGCCGTGGTCGATGGCGTACTCGCGGTAGTGGACTGCCTCGCCTCGGGGGAACCGTTCGATGGTGGTGGGTGCGTTCGCGCCGGTGAAGACGAGGTGCGGGTACATCTTCCGGTGGAAGAGATCCGTGGCGATCTTCGCGACGCCCAGGTCGTGACTTCCGAGACCGATGCCCACGTCGCATGGCCGAATTTCGTGGTTCATGTGTTGGTACGTCCACAGGCACTCGACGTCGGCCCGGTGGGCTGTGGGGATGGTGGGCGGGGTCGTGGTCACGTGCTCGTCTTTCAGTCGGGGATCTGGAAGGTGTAGGTCCAGGCGAAGCGGGATGCGGCGTGGATGCCTCGGGCGAACTCGACGGGTCGGCCGTCGCGGGTGACGGTGCTGCGGTGCAGGACCATCACGGGTTCGCCGGCAGGCAGTTGCAAGAGGGCGGCCTCGTCCGGGGTCGGCATCCGGGAGCGGATCGTCTCCGTGATTCTGTCCGGTTCCAACCCGCGCTCGGTGAGGATGGCGAAGCCACCGCCCCGTCCGGCGGGTCCTGGCGTCGGGTCGACCAGCGATGTTCCCTCAACGTCTTCCGGCCGGTAGTAGCTGGTCAGCGTGTGGGTGGGAACGTCGGCTTCCTTGACGAGTCGGGTCCGTTCGTAGACCGGCGCTCCGGCTGGTAGGGCGAGCGCCTCGGCGACCTCGGGGTCCGCCTCGGTCTTGGTGACGGTGTTGGTCTGGTCGCCGGGTGTCCAGGCCCGGCCGGTGGCTTCGCGATCGGCGGCGAAGGCGACGAGGCCGGACTTCCATTTGCTCTTGGCGTACCGCTCGGTGCCGAGTCGCTTCATCTGGGCCTGTGGTCTGACAACAGTGCCGCGTCGGCGGACCGGTGTCACCAAGCCTTCGGCCTCCAGGACGCGGACGGCCTGTCGGACGGTGTTGATGTTGACGCTGTGGGCGGCTGCGATCTCGCCCTGTTTGGGCAGCGTGCCGCCCTCGGGATAGTCGCCGCGCTGGATGCCTTGGCGCAGGAGGGCAGCCAACTCCCGGTATCCGATGCTCACTCGTCCTCCTACGTCGTGTGCGGCATGAAGCTATCAGCGGCCACCTGGGCACCTCACCCGGTGGACATTAGAGCTAGTTCTATTGACAGCCCGCGCGGCATCCTGTCCTATAGAGCTAGTTCTAATGCTATCGACTTGGGGAGAGTTCAATGCCCTACCCGGCAGAAGTTCCAAGCCTCACCCAAACCTCCCCAACCGGGACACCGGTATCGGAACGGGGGTCCGCGTCCTCCGTGGCACCGGTCGCGACTGCTCCGGTTGCGAACTGTTCTCACTGCTCCGGCAAGGGCTGGAAGTACGTCACCCGCCGCGCAACGCTGCGCTCCGTGGCGCAGCTGTGCGGGTCGTCGCGAACCTTGGCGCGGCGGTCGTGCCTGGACTGCGCGGGCAAGGGTCAGCTGTCGGCTTCGTGAGCTGGGCGTCGGGGCGGGTGCCGGCGCCTGGCCGCGCGGTCGACGTGCGGCCGTCTGAATGCCCGCCCGTCTCGACGCCCGTCCAACCTCGGGGCAGGGCCGGCGGGTTGGTGCCGAAGCCGGGTGACGTGTTGTTGCTGGATCGGCGGGCGTCGGTGCAGTTCGCCGGGGACCGCGCGTTGGTGCTGCGGGTGATCGGGGTGTCGGACAAGCCGACGTACCACGGCTGGTGCTGGCTGACCGGCTACGCCATCGACCGGGCCGGGAACGCGGTCGGCCGGCGTGAGGTCTTCGTCCAGGTCGCCGGGCTGCGTCCGGTTCCGCTCAGCCCGCGGCAGCCGCGCCGCCCGGCGTTGTCGTCGAGGAGGCGTGGTGTTTGACGTACGGGTACAGCTCGGTGAGGTGATCCGGATCGGCGCCGATGACCGGCTCCGGCCGACGGACGGGCCGATCACGTTGTGGGTGACCGGGGTACGGCTGGTGACAAGCCGCCCGGAGCAGCATGAATGGGTCTGGCTGGAAGGCGTGAAGATCGCCCATGACGGCCGGTCCGGTGATCGGGCACGGATCCTGGTCCGGGCGTCCCTGCTGGCCGCTCACCGGCCGCCCCGGTCCCGGGCCACGTCGTGAGTGTCTACCTGTCCGCCGTAGCGCGGGAGGAGTTGCGGGCGGCGCAGGCCCGGCTCGACGAGCACACGCCGTCGAGCGGGGACGGGAACTGTTCCGGCTGCGGCGAGGCGGGGCCGTGCGCGGTGCGGCGGGCGGCGTTGCGGGTCTTCGGCCGGTACGGCTGCCTGCCCCGTCGGTGGCCGGGCGCGTCCCGCCCGGATTTGATCAACTCTGCGTCGTCGTGGTCGGGTTGGTTGCCTTCCGCGTGATCGATCAGTGCTTGTCGACCTAGACTTGTGTCGTCATGCTGCCAGGCTCTACGCTCCTGTCTTGACATGACGTGATCACAGATGGTGGGGGTGCCCACGATGGCGTACGAGATTCCGACGCCGAAGTACCTGCGGGTGTTGAACACGCTGCGGGAGCGGATCGAGAACGGCACGTACGCGCCGGGGGCGGCGCTGCCGTCGGAAAGCCAACTCTGCACCGAGTTCGACGTGTCCCGGCCGACCGTGCTCAAGGCGCTCGGGATCCTGAAGCAGGACGGCTGGATCGAGTCCCAGCAGGGCAAGGGCAGCTTCGTACGAGGCCGGCCGCCATCGGGGCGCACGTCGCCGGAGTACGCGCGGGATGCCGTCGAGTTGGACGAAACCGGCGAGGTGGAGATCCTGCACGTCGGGCCGGTGCTCGCCTCGGCCCGCATCGCCGCCGAACTCGGGATCCCGGACGGGACCCCGGTCTACGAGCGGCGGCGGCGGACGGTGTCGGCGTCCGGGCCGGTGGACCTGGTCGCCACGTTCGTTCCCGTCGACATCGCCGTCGGTAGCGGCGTCATCAAACCGGACCCGATCCCCGGCGGCCTGCTGGAACACATCACCCGGGCCAAGGGGCTGCGGGCGGACTACGCCACGGAACGGATGACTGCCCGCCGGGTCAGCCCGGACGAGGCAAAGGCCCTGGATGTACCCGAGGACGAACCGGTCCTGAGCATCGTCCTGACCGTCCACCAGGCGTCCGGGGATCCGATCATGACGTCTGTGCTCGTGATGCCGGGTAGCCGGCACGAGATCGAGGACACGTACCCGCTGTCGTAGCAGGGGTGTTGGCCTGTCAGGACAGGTTGTCCCAGGCCCAGTGAGCTACCCCGGCCAGTCTGGCTGCCGCGACCTTGACGTTCCCGGTTCGCACGTCCTGGTCGACCTCGAAGTCGTACCCCTCAAGTCCGGTCTCGTCTTCGACGATTCGCGCGACCTGGTACGCCTCGGTCATGACGGTGAGCGCGGACTCGTCCGGGTACCGGTAGGGGATCTCGATGGAGGCTTTCTCGCCGGAGTAGTGCAACCCGAAGAAGCTGGCGGGCCCCTCGCGCCAGGCATCCAGGGTTTCGGGGTACGCGGTCACGGCCACCGCGCCGACCTCATCGGAAATCCTGCCGATAACCCGTTCCCACGCGGCTCGCTGCTCTGGATCGAGGCGCAAGGGGCGGACCTTGCGCCCGGCCTTGGGGTCGTACGTGGCGAAAAACTCCGCGCTCTGCTCGTCCAGGGTCTCGGGCACCGTCCGGCCCGGTCGGCGGCGGACGAGCAGGATGTCGTACGGCACCGCGAAAGCCTAGGTCGCGCCTGAAGCCCTGTGGCCGTTCGTCCTCTTGCGACATCCCGCAGCCGAACGAGTTTCGTCATTCCCTTGCTTGTGCTTACATGCTGACGTAACTTGGTAGACCAACCGGATGTCAGAAGGACGTCCGGTGAAGCTAGGAGGCTCCACAGTGGTTCCGCTGACGTTGAAGGTCCCGGTCCCGTTCGACTACGTCTTCCCGGCCGGAGCGCTGTGCCTCGGCGTCGCTCCGCAGGTCGACTTCGACCGGCGTGGCCAGGGTGATGACCAGGCGCGGGACAAGGAGACTGGGGAACGGGTCTGGGTTGTCCGGGTCCTGGACTTGGACCCGGAGGCCGGCAAGTTCGGCCGGTCCACCGAGGTCAAGGTGAAGGTCGTCGCGGCTCAGCAGCCGGTCCCGCCGGCGTCGACGGTGCCGGGCTACCCGCCGGCGATCCAGTTCGAGGGCCTGACCCTGACGCCGTACGTCGACTCGCAGCGGTGCAAGGGGTCCGGGCAGTGCAAGGCCCGGATGGCGTACTCGTTGCGCGCTACCGCGATGGTCCCGGCCGCCGACCTCGCCGCCGCCGTCTGACCCCCTGGCCTGGAAGGCATTGCACGCGGGGCGGGCCGTTCGTCCGCCAAGATTCCCGGCCCGCCCCGCCCCTCAACCCACCCCTCAGCGTGAAGGAGGGCCTTGTGCCCACCGTAGTTCCCCCTGCCCTGAACCCGCCCACTCCCACCAACGCCGGGCCGGCGGACAAGCCGCTGACCTCGTTCGCCGTCGACCTGTCGGCGCTGCTGCGGACCATGCCGAACCTGTCCACCACCGACCGGGAGCGGGCGGAGTGGTTCGACCGTAAGGCGGACCTGCTGGAACGGGTCGCCGCCGACGGCCGGGGCTGTGACCCGGTCGAGGTGCGTGAGCTGGCTCGGGCTGCCCGGGTGAAGGCTGACGAGCTGCGACAGGAGGCCAACTGATGGCCCGTTCCCGTCGTCTCAGCTTCCGCTATCTGGCCTGGGATGTGCGTGCGGCGGTGCGACGGGCGTTCGGCATGCGTCCGGCTCTGCTGCTGGTGGATGAGATCCGCTGTCCACGGTGCGGCCGGTGGGTTAAGCCGCGCCGGTTCGACCTGCTGCGGATGGCCTGCCGTAGCTGTCGGGCAACGCTGGCCCGGCCCCGACGACTCCGGGGCGGTGACTGGCCGTGCCGCTGATCAACGTCATCCCGGGGGAGAAGATCCCGGTAGCGCCGATGAACGTACGCCTTCCGGCGTGGCGGGTCCCGGTGTGGCTGCTGGTCTTCTGGTGGCTGGCCCGGGGCCTGCTCCGCCTGACCGTCTGGTCGGTGCGGTACTGGTGGCTGACCGGCCCAGCCGCTGTCGGGGCGTGGATCTATGCCCGGTACGGGCGGCTGGTCCTCGCCGCCGCTGTCCTCACCCTCGTCGGCATCTGCGTGGGCTGGTGGCGGTGGCATCCGAGGTCGTGGCTGCGGTTCGGCTGGTACCCGATGGTGGCCCGCTGGCGCCGGGCGTGGGTGTACCGGCGGGGGTGGGCGTCGAAGATGGCCACCTGCGGACTGGCTACCGCGTTCGCCGGTGACCGGTACGTCCCGCACCTGCTGCGGGTGCGGTGTGACCGGTTCGTGGACGAGGTCACAGTTCGGATGCTGCCCGGCCAACTCCCCGACGACTGGGCACACGCCGCACAGCGCCTCGCCTACGCGTTTCGGCTCCGCGACGGCCAGGCCCGCACCGGCACCAAGCCGGATCGGGTGGTGTTGCGGTTCCTGCGCCGTGACCCGCTCGCCGGCACGGTGGGGCCGTTGCCGGTGCCGCCGGTTCCGGACTTCACCGCCCTGCCACTCGGTGTGCGGGAGGACGGAACCCTGTATCGGCTGCGGCTGGCCGGGTCGCACGTCCTGGTCGCGGGGGCGACGAACTCCGGCAAGGGCTCCGTTCTCTGGTCTCTCATCGCGAGCCTGGCGGGTGGGGTGCGGTCGGGGTTGGTGGAGCTGTGGGCGTTCGATCCCAAGGGCGGGATGGAGTTGGCCGCCGGGCTGCCGCTGTTCGCCCGGTTCGCCTACGACGACCCGGACAGCATGGCCGGCGTCCTCGAAGAAGCCGTCAAACGCATGCGCCTGCGGGCCGCGCGGCTGCGCGGCGTTGCCCGGCAGCACACTCCCACGGTCGATGACCCGCTGATCGTCCTGCTCGTTGACGAGCTGGCGTCGCTGACCGCGTACATCTCCGACCGGAAAGTGAAGGAACGGATCAAGGATGCCCTGTCGCTGCTGCTGTCCCAGGGCAGGGCGGTCGGGGTGCATGTGGTGGCGGCGTTGCAGGACCCGCGCAAGGAAGTCCTGCCGTTCCGGGACCTGTTCCCGACCCGGATCGGGCTGCGGCTGACCGAACCCGAACAGTGTGACCTCGTCCTCGGCGACGGTGCCCGCGACCGGGGCGCGGCCTGCGATCGCATCCCCGAGACATCCGCCGGGGTCGGCTTCGTCGCCCTGGACGGCGTTCGTGAACCGGTCCGGGTCCGCTTCTCCTACCTCACCGACACCGACATCCGCGACCTCGGCCGCGCCTTCCGGCGCCTCGACGCCACCGACCCCAGCGACCCCAGCGACCCCAGCGACCCCAGCGACGAGCAGGAGGGAACCCGATGACCGCCGGTAGGAAGACTCGTAGTGAGCGGGTTGAGGGCGTGGTCCTGGTCGCCATCCTGCTCGTGGTCGGCGGGCTGGCCGGCGCGGCGTCGTTCACCCACGTCCACGACTGGACCATGACCAACTCACCGACCGGTACCGGGGACTGGTTCGGCTGGGCCAACGCCGCCATCTCCGAACTCATCCCCCTCGCCGCCCTCCTCACCATCCGCCGACGCCGCCGGGCCGGCGGGCCGATCGGCTACCCGATGTTCCTCCTCGTCGCCGCCGTCGCCCTCTCCCTGTCGGCACAACTCGCGGTCGCCAAACCCGGCATCTCCGGCTGGCTCCTGTCCGCCGTCCCCGCCCTGGCGTTCCTCGGCCTGTCGAAACTCGTCCTCACCACCAAACCCGCCCCGTCCC
Organism: Plantactinospora sp. B5E13; assembly: GCF_039871775.1. Classification (NCBI taxonomy): domain Bacteria; kingdom Bacillati; phylum Actinomycetota; class Actinomycetes; order Micromonosporales; family Micromonosporaceae; genus Plantactinospora; species Plantactinospora sp. B5E13. The sequence continues at coordinate 67,378 of NZ_JBDPLT010000037.1, read as the reverse complement.
CATCCGCGCAGCGGTCCTCGGCTCCGTCCCCGGACGTCGTACCGCACTCGCCGCCGTCCCTGACCGTCCCACACTTTCCGGCCACAACGCCGATCGAGGACGAAGATCGTCCTCGGCCCGTACTCGGCCAGGTCAACGCACCAGCCGATCGGGACGAGGTCGAGGACGGCCAGGACGGGCAGAACGAGCCGGAGGACGAGGACCAGGCGCCGGGCATCGACCTGGTCGAGCTGGCCCGGCAGGCTGCCGCACAGCACCGGGCCACCACCGGACGGCCGATCACCCGCGACGAACTCCGGACCGCGCTCCGCGTCGCCAACGGGACCGCATCCGACCTGCTGCGGCTGATCCGCGACCCCGACCGGCCCGCACTCGTCCCCGTCCCGGCGGCGGCGTTCGCCCCCCGCAACGGCACTCGCCCACAGAACCCGATCGAGGTGAGCCGGTGACCATCACCCCACTCCAACCCACCACCACGCAACCGCGGCCGGGGTCACGTGCCGACCGGATGCGTAAGCCGCTGGCCAAGGACGCGTTGCGGCAGCTCGCCGAACAACACGGCGTCTGCGTCCGACCCCTCGCCCTACGGCGTACCGCCACCGTGACCGGGGTGACCGAAGTCGTCGAGGTCCCCTGCGGCGCCACCCTCGCCGCCAAGTGCAAGCCGTGCGCGGAGCGCGGGCGGCGGCTGCGGATCCAGCAGATCCGGGAAGGCTGGCACCTCGCCGACGAACCCGCCGTGCAACCCGAACGCCCCGGGGAGGACGTTCTCGCCCTCGTCCGGGTGCGGGCACACATGGAGTTCGAACGCGAAGCACTCCACTACCAGCCGATGCACCCGGACGAGCGGGCCGCGCAGATCGCCGACCTCGACGCCGGCATCGCCGAGTTGGACGAAGCGCTCGCCACAACGGACCTGCGGGGGCACCTCACACCCCGGGAACGCACCGACCGGCCCCGGCGGAAGCGGTCCACGAAGCGGCGGCAGGACTCCCCGGACCTTCCCCGGCTGCCCGTCGACACCCGCACCGTCGGCCGGGCCTACGCCGGGAAGGCGGGCAAGACGTACCGGCCGTCGATGCTGCTCACCCTCACCCTCGGCAGTCACGGGCCGGTGCACTCCCACCTGCGGCGGGGCGCCTACATCGCCCCGTGCGAGTGCGGGCAACGCCACGGCCCACACGATGACGTCCTCGGCACCCCCGTCGACCCGGCAAGCTACGACTACCGGCGGGCCGCCCTGGACTCGATCCACTTCGCCCGAGTCCTCGACCGGTGGTGGCAGAACCTCCGCCGTGCCGCCGGCTGGAACGTCCAGTACGCGGGAGCGGTCGAGCTACAACGCCGGTTGGCGCCACACGCGCACTTCGCCATCCGCGGCACCCTGCCCCGGCGCCTGCTCAAGCAGATCGCCGCCGCGACCTACCACCAAGTCTGGTGGCCGACCTTCGACGAACCGCTCTACACCGTCGACAAACCCCCGGTGTGGGACGTCGACCAACAGGCGTACGTCGACCCCAAAACTCGTCAACCGCTGGTCGGCTGGGCGCGAGCGCTCGACGAACTGGAACACCCCGACAGCCGACCCGCCTACGTCGCACGGCTGGGGCGGATCGACGCACGCGGGATCGAGCAGGGCACCAAGGACGCTGAGCGGTCGATCCGATACGTGACCAAGTACGTCACCAAGGACCTGACCGACCAGGCCAAACCCCGCTCCGATGCGCAGAAGGCGCACTTCGACCGGCTCCACGCCGAACTCTCCGTCCTGCCTTGCTCGCCGACCTGCGCCAACTGGCTGCTCTACGGCGTCCAACCCGACAACGCCAAACCCGGCCTCACCCCGGGCCGCTGCACGGGCAAGGTCCACCAGCGGTCAACGCTCGGCTTCACCGGCCGGCGGGTCCTCGTCTCCCGGCAGTGGTCCGGCAAAACGCTGGCCGACCACCGCGCCGACAACCGGGCCTGGATCCGCGCCGTCCTGGCCGGCGGCATGGCCGACACCGACGAGCCAAACGACGGCCAGGCCGACGAGCAGGGACACGGCCAGGACCAGGCGGGCGACGACAACCGGTACCGGTTCGAACTCGCCCGACCAGAAGACCCCGACGTCCTACCCCTCGAACACCGCATCCTGCGCGCCATCTCCGCCCGCATCCGCTGGCGCACCCAACTCGACACCGCCCGACAACGCGCCCCCGGCGCTGTTTCGGCAACTCCTTCCGTCCTCTCCCCCGCAGCATGAGCAGAAGGGAAGTCATGTCCACCGTCGTACCCCTCATCCCCCGGCGGATCCGTCGGGGTACCGAACCTGTCGGCCCGGTCGCGTACCCGGTGTCGGACGGTCGACCGATGCGCGCCGTCTACACGGTGCGGGAGGTGGCCGCACTGCTGTCGCTGTCGACCAGTACGGCGTACGCGCTGGTCCGCTCCGGCGACATCCCCGCCGAGCGGCTCGGCCGGCGTTGGGTGATCCCGCGTAGCCGGTTCCACGCCTGGCTGGACGGCGGGTCGCCCGACTCCTCCGGTGTTTCGGCAACCGGCACCGACTCGACCCCTCGGGGCTGGTGACCGATGGGCTTCGTCAACAAGACACCGGCCGGCACCTACCGGGCCAACTGGCGGGACTCGGCGAACCGGCAGAAGGCGAAGACGTTCCGCACCAAGAAGGAGGCGAAAGCGTTCCTCGCCGAGGTCGAGGGCGCGTTGAACAAGGGGACCTATGTCGACCCGCACGCGGGCAAGGTCCGGTTCGGTGAGTTCGCGACCCGCTGGCTGGCGGGCCGGTCGGTGGAGGCGCGTACGGCCGAACGCACGCTGTCGATGATGCGGACTCACCTTTTGCCAAAATGGACAGATTGGCCGCTGGCTCAGATCGACCACCTGGCGGTGCAAGAGTGGGTCACCGACCTGCGCAGAACTCTCGCCCCGGCGACCGTCGCCAAGTGCTACGGCCTGCTGTCGATGGTCCTGCAGACCGCGATCCGTGCCCGGCTGATCGCGGTCAACCCGACTGAGGGTGTGAAGGTGCCTCGTAACCGGTCGGGTGAGGCGCGGCCGGCGACGGTCAGCCGGGAGGTGTTCTTCGGCAAGCTGCTGCCGGCTGTTCCGGCAGAGCATCGGGCGATCGTCGCGGCTGCCGCCGGGACGGGTCTGCGCTGGGGCGAGTGTGCCGGGCTGGCCTGGGGTTCGGTCGATCTGGACCGGGCGGTGCTGCGGGTCGTCCAGGTGGCGGTGGAGACGCACGGCGGGGTTGTGGTCCGGCCGTACCCGAAGACCCGCGCGGGTGTGCGGACGGTGCCCATGCCGGCGTTCCTGGTCGCCGAGCTGCGCCAGCGACGCGGCGACACGGAGCCGGATCCGCGGGCGCTGGTCTTCGCCGACCGGGACGGCGGCCCGCTGCGGCGGTCGAACTTCCGGCGGCGGGTCTGGTTGCCGTCGCTGGTGCGGGCCGGGCTGCTCGGCCAGGTCGTCGAGGTCGGCCCGGGTCGCTGGCGGGCGGTCTGGCCGGGTCGTGCCGGGGTGGACCTGTCCGCCGAGTTCGGCACCGAGCAGGCTGCGGCAGCGCACGTGGCGACGGAGGCGGTCGGCGGGCTGCGGTTCCACGATCTGCGGCACTCGTACGCGACGTGGCTGGTCACCGACGGCGTGCCAATCAACCTGGTCCAGCGGGTGATGGGCCACGAGCAGGCGTCGACCACGCTCGACCGGTACACCCACACCCCGGACGACTACGCCGACCGGGTCCGCCGTACCTTCGCTGACGATCCGCTGACTTTCGACCCTCCGGAGCGGCCACACGGGCCGGACGAGCCGCCGTCAGACGTGTCGTGACCTGTGTGAATGCGCTTGCGCCGGACAAGCGACGACCCCCGTCGGGGGGAGACGGGGGTCGTCTGGGGTTCGGCTCCGGGGGGGTCGAGCCGAACCCGCTCGGCGGTCGCGGGGGGTGCGACCGTCGAGGGTCTACGAGCACAGAGGATATGAAAGTGTGTCGTAAATACAAGCATGCCTGAGTGGGCTTGTATACGTCGAGTGGCGCCAACTTCCACTCCGCGCGAAAGTCCCCTCTCGCAGTGTGACTGTGATCACCGTCAGCGCTGATCTGCCGATCAGGCGGTAACCGGTCACGACCTGCCAAAGGTGACCCCGCGCACCCGCTGACCATAGACCATCAGACTAGACTCCTGCGCCGTGGGCCGAAGCGCCGCTTTTTTCGATCTGGACAAGACCGTCATCGCCAAGTCGAGTGCCTTGGCGTTCGGTCGACCGTTCTACCGGGACGGGCTGATCAGCCGTCGTGACGTGGTCAAATCCGCGTACGCGCAGCTCATGTTCCGGCTGGGCGGCACCGACGAGCAGACGATGGCACGTACCCGCGACTATCTCGCGGCACTCTGCAAGGGATGGCAGGTCGAGCAGGTCCGGCAGATCGTCGCCGAGACCCTGCACGAACTGATCAACCCCTACGTGTACGCCGAGGCCGCCGCCCTGATCGAGGAACACCAGGCGGCCGGCCGGGACGTCGTACTCGTCTCCGCCTCCGGTGAGGAGATGGTCCGGCCGATCGGCGAACTGCTCGGTGTCCCGGACGTGATCGCCACCCGGATGGCGGTGGTCGACGGGCGGTACAGCGGCGAGGTCGAGTTCTACGCCGCCGGGCCGAGCAAGGTCGAGGCGGTCCGGGAGCTGGCCGCCGAGCGGGGCTACGACCTGACCGAGTCGTACGCCTACTCCGACTCGGTCAGCGACCGGCCCCTGCTGGAGTGTGTCGGCCATCCGAGCGCGGTCAACCCGGACCGGGCGCTGCGCAAGCTGGCCACCGAACACGGCTGGCCGGTGCTGGAGTTCCGGCACCCGATCCCGCTCGGCCGTCGGCTGCGGGAGCGTCCCGCCGTGCCGGTCGCGGCCGCCGCGATCGGGGTCGGTGTCGGGGTCGCGATCGGCATCGCCTGGTACGGCCGGCACCGTCGGGCCCGCGCCAGCACCACCTGAGTCTCGCCTTCCTTCACACCGTGTCGGCGATGGCGATCAGGTGTTCGGCGCCGACCTCGACCGCCGTCGTGTAGTGCCGCAGCCAGGCGCGGACCCCGTCCGGGGTGCCGGTGGCGAAGGCGTTCGAGGCGCCGACGTACTCGGGTTCCCGGTCCTGGTGGCCGAGGTCGACGGCGACCAGTCCGCGCGGGTCGAACCCGGTGGAGAGCAGGGTGAGCCGGGCGGCGGCCCGCGCCACCACCCCGGACGGTCCGGCGAACGGCCGCAGCGCGAGCAGTTCACCGTGCACGACCGCGGCGAGGATGACCGGCGGCACCCGGGTCCCACCGGCGATCAGACCGGCCAGGGCGTCCAGCCGGGCGGCCAGCACCGGTGACGGTCCGGCGACCTCCCCGTCGGCGGATCCGGCGTCGACCGGCCGGCCGAGCGCCTCGTCCGGCACCACGCCGCTGGCCGCCAGCGTGTGCAGCCGGGCGAGCACCTGGCGGGGGGCTCGGGGCCACCGGTCGGTGAGCCCGGGCAGCGCACCGGCGACCCGGAGCGCGCCCTGCAGCACCGGGTCGGTGACGACCCCGGAGCGGACCAGCTCACGCTCGTGGACGTACCCCTCGAGGGCCGCGCTGGCGACCGCGCAGCGGAGGCTGACCTCGGCCGCGACCTGGCCGCCCTGCCGACGCAGCGCGCGGTGCCGCAGCGCCGCGTCGACCCGCTCGCGGGCCCGGTCGACCGCGGGTGCGACGTCGGTCAGGCTGAGCAGCGGTAGCAGCGGATCCGTGGTCACCCTGCCACGGTAGTGCCCGGGCCTGGTCCCGGGACCGACGGGCGCCGCGGACCCGCGAGCGTGGCAGCGACGAGCCCGGGAGCACCGGGCGGGTCCGGTGTGCGGACCGTCGGGACCGACGGGCGCCCGGACGGGGCCGTTCGGCGCGTATCGCCGCCCGCGCCGCCCCGACCCCTCGCACCAGGCAGTACGCCGAGACTAACCTCCTACCGAACGCCCGTTACGTGACGCCTGAGGAGCCACCCACCATGAGCGAGACTCTGGCAAACCTGTTGCAGGAAACCCGGCAGTTCCCGCCGCCGGCCGAGCTTGTCGCCGCCGCGAACGTGACCGCCGACGCGTACGACGAGGCGGCCGAGGACCGGTTGGCGTACTGGGAGCGGCAGGCGCGCCGGCTGCACTGGGCGAAGGAGTGGGACCAGGTTCTCGACTGGTCGAACCCGCCGTTCGCCAAGTGGTTCGTCGGTGGGCGGCTCAACGTCGCCTACAACTGTCTGGACCGGCACGTGGCGGCCGGCAACGGTGACCGGGTGGCGATCCACTGGGAGGGTGAGCCGGGCGACACCCGGACCATCACGTACGCCGATTTGCTGGCCCTGACCAGCCAGGCCGCGAACGCGCTGACCGAGCTGGGGGTGACCGCCGGCGACCGGGTGGCGATCTACCTGCCGATGATCCCGGAGGCGGCGGTCGCGATGCTCGCCTGTGCCCGGATCGGCGCCACGCACAGCGTCGTCTTCGGCGGTTTCTCCGCCGACGCGCTGACCAACCGGATCCAGGACGCCAGCGCCAAGCTGGTGATCACCGCCGACGGCGGCTACCGCCGGGGCAAGCCGTCGCCGCTCAAGGCGACCGTCGACGAGGCCGTGGCCCGCTGCCCGAGCATCGAGCACGTGCTGGTGGTACGTCGTACCGGGCAGGAGGTCGCCTGGTCGGAGAAGGACGTCTGGTGGCACGAGACGGTGGAGACCGCCTCGACCGCGCACACCGCCGAGGCGTTCGACTCCGAGCACCCGCTGTTCATCCTCTACACCAGCGGCACCACGGCGAAGCCGAAGGGGATTCTGCACACCACCGGCGGCTACCTGACCCAGACCGCCTACACCCACCACGCGGTCTTCGACCTGAAGCCGGAGACCGACGTCTACTGGTGCACCGCCGACATCGGCTGGGTCACCGGGCATTCCTACATCGTGTACGGCCCGCTCGCCAACGGCGCCACCCAGCTGATGTACGAGGGCACCCCGGACACCCCGCACCGGGGCCGGTTCTGGGAGCTGGTGCAGAAGCACAAGGTGACGATCCTCTACACCGCGCCGACGCTGATCCGCACCATGATGAAGTGGGGCGACGACATCCCGAAGCAGTACGACCTCTCCTCGCTGCGGCTGCTCGGCAGCGTCGGTGAACCGATCAACCCGGAGGCGTGGATCTGGTATCGGGAGAACATCGGTCGGGGCGAGTGCCCGGTTGTCGACACCTGGTGGCAGACCGAGACCGGGGCGATCATGATCTCCCCGCTGCCCGGGGTGACCGCGGCCAAGCCGGGCAGCGCGATGCGTCCGCTGCCGGGGATCAGCGCGGACGTGGTCGACGACCAGGCGGAGTCGGTGCCGAACGGCGGCGGCGGCTTCCTGGTGCTGCGTGAGCCGTGGCCGTCGATGCTGCGCACCATCTGGGGTGACGACCAGCGGTTCGTCGACACGTACTGGTCCCGGTTCGACGGTCTCTACTTTGCCGGTGACGGGGCCAAGAAGGACGACGACGGTGATCTGTGGCTGCTCGGCCGGGTCGACGACGTGATGTTGGTGTCCGGGCACAACATCTCGACCACCGAGGTCGAGTCGGCGTTGGTCTCGCACCCGTCGGTGGCGGAGGCGGCGGTGGTCGGCGCGACCGACCCGACCACCGGGCAGGGGATCGTCGCCTTCACCATCCCGCGCGGCAACGTCGACACCGACGGCGACGCCGGTCCGGCGCTCATCGCCGAGCTGCGCAACCATGTCGCCAGGACGCTCGGGCCGATCGCCAAGCCTCGGCAGATCATGCTGGTGCCGGAGCTGCCGAAGACCCGGTCCGGCAAGATCATGCGCCGGCTGCTCCGGGACGTGGCGGAGAACCGCTCGCTCGGCGACGTCACGACGCTGCAGGACTCCTCGGTGATGGAGCTGATCTCCTCCGGCATGCAGACCGGCAAGTCCGACGAGGACTGACGCCTGAGCGCCGCGCTACACCCCCCACAACGGGCGGACCCGACCAGCGGGTCCGCCCGTTGTGGGTTTCCCGGCCTGTCGTCACCGTCGGGTGTGGCGGCGTGCCCGTCCCGGTCCGTCGGCCGCTCGGGCCGGCCATCCGTCGTCCACCGCCCGGCTGGCCGACATCCACCGGCCGGCTAGGGAGACGGTGCGGAACGCCAATTGACGTACGGGCGGATGATCGGGTTCCTTCCGTTTCACAATCGTGACATTGACCAGCAGAAAAATCGGCACCCCTTAGAACGTTTTCGCCCTGATTAGACGTAGATCGGGAAGCTGGGCATCGACATTCTTGACCCGTGACAGGGATCCACGTATCTGCAAGGGTGGGGATCGCGTCTGATGACAGTGCCCGCCATGAGCCGGCCTGTCCTGTAACACTTCCACAAAGGAGGAGGACCTTTGAGGAGACGAGTCACGGCCGGCCTGGCTGGCGCCACGGCCGCGCTGTTGGCCGCCGGCGCGGTCGGGGTTCCGGCGTCCGCCGCCCCGGCGGCGCCCGCCCCGGCCGACCGGGAGCCCCAGGGTGCGGCCCACCGGGCCGACAACCTGCCCGACCCGCTCGCCGAGGAGCACCAGCAGGTCCGCAAGGAGGCCATCGCCGCCCTGCTCTCCGGCAAGGCCAAGCTGCAGACCCGTAACGGGTCGAAGGTCATCCAGATCAAGTCCGACCGGTTCGTCGAGTACCAGCAGCCGGCGAAGGTCGACCCGATCTTCACCATCCTGGTCGAGTTCGGCAACCAGAAGGACCCACGGACCGGCGGCACCGACGGCCCGGTACACAACCAGATCCCGCCGAGGGACCGGGTCTACGACGGCAGCCCGACCGACGACAACAGCACCATCTGGAGGTCGGACTTCAACCGGCAGTCGTACCTCGACCTGATGTACGCCAAGGGCAAGGAGTCGATGGCCGACTTCTACCTGAAGCAGTCCGGTGGCCGTTACACCGTCGGCGGCGACGTCAGCGAGTGGGTCAAGGTCCCGTTCAACGAGGCCCGGTACGGCAGCAACGAGATCCCCGAGCGGGACGGCTACTGGAACTTCATCAAGGACACCGCCACCTCCTGGTACGAGTCCCAGGTCGCGGCGGGCAAGACCCAGGCGGAGATCAAGCAGTACCTGGCCCAGTTCGACATCTGGGACCGGTACGACCACGACGGCGACGGCAACTTCAACGAGGCCGACGGCTACATCGACCACTTCCAGGCGGTACACGCCGGTGAGGGCGAAGAGGCCGGCGGCGGCGCCCAGGGCGAGGACGCCATCTGGTCGCACCGGTGGGGCGCCTTCACCGACCTGGCCGGCAGCGCGGGCCCGGACTTCAACAAGGCCGGTGGTGTGCAGATCGGTGACTCCGGGCTCTGGATCCGTGACTACACCACGGAGCCGGAGAACGGCGGTCTGGGCGTGTTCGCCCACGAGTACGGCCACGACCTGGGCCTGCCCGACCTGTACGACACCCAGGGCGGCGACAACGGGGTCGGGTTCTGGAGCCTGATGGCTTCGGGCTCCTGGCTGAACCACGGCAAGCAGGACATCGGCTCCACCCCGGGTTACATGGACCCGTGGTCGAAGCTGTACCTGGGCTGGCTCAACTATTCCACGGTGGACTGGGACAGCGGCACCACGTACGCGACGCTCGGAGCGGCCGGCGACACCGACGGTCTCGCCCAGGCGGTCGTGGTGAACCTGCCGGACCAGGAGGTCACCATTCCGCTCAACACGCCGTTCGAGGGTGAACGCGAGTGGTGGGGCGGCACCGGTGACAACTCGAACAACACGCTGACCAGGACGCTCGACCTCACCGGGGCCACCAGCGCTACCCTCGCGGCCAAGCTGTGGTACCAGATCGAGGAGAACTTCGACTACCTCTTCGCCGAGGTGTCGACCGACGGCGGGTCCAACTGGACCAAGTTGAGCCACCCGCTGATCGAGGAGAACGAGACCGGTATCGACGGTTCCTCGGGCGGCCAGTGGGTCGACCTGAACCTCGACCTTTCCGCGTACGCCGGGCAGACCGTTCAGTTCCGCTACCGGTACCAGAGCGACACCGGCACGAACCTCGCCGGCGCGTTCCTGGACAACATCTCCCTGGTCAAGAACGGCACCACGGTCTGGACCGACAACGCCGAGACCGAGCAGCCGGAGTGGACCACCCGCGGCTTCACCCGGTCGACCGGCTCGATCGTCGAGGACCGTCCGCAGTTCTACATCGCGGAGTACCGGACCTACTACGGGTACGACAAGACCCTGGAGACCGGTCCGTACAACTTCGGGTGGCAGAACTCGAAGCCCGACTTCGTGGAACGGTTCAAGAACCACCAGGGCCTGCTCGTCTGGTACGTGAACTACGCGTACGAGGACAACGACACGATCGACCACCCGGGCTTCGGTCTGAACCTGCCGGTCGACGTCCGGCCCGGCCCGATCACGGTCCCCGGCGTCGGCAACATCACCAACCGGCGGAGCAGCTACGACGCCACCTTCAGCAAGTTCACCAAGCCCGCCCAGACGTTCCACCTGAACGGGCAGGCGGTCACGGTGCCGAAGCTGAACCCGGTGACGACGTTCAGCGACTCGAACCCGGACCGCTACTGGTCGCCGCAGAACCCGATGAACTCGGTCAAGGTCGCCGGCACCGGCACCAAGATCGAGCTGATTCTGGAGAACCGGCTCATCACCGACCTGGCGATCATCAAGGTCACCAACTGATCCGGTAGTCACCGGTCGGTACCCGGGGCCGGGAGCGCCTCGCGCTCCCGGCCCCGGTCTCGTCAGAGCCGCAGATGGTGCAGAGCCGCGCTGGAGCCGGGTCAGCAGAGCCGCGGCGGGACCGGGCTCAGAACTCCAGGTCCAGCCACCCGTAGTCGTGCGCGCAGGGCGGACCGGCGGCGATCCCGAACCGCCGCTCGTCCAGGTCGAGCAGGACGGAGTAGACCGTCTCGGAACGCTCCGCCGGCGGATACCGCTCGTCGGTGTGCCGGCAGATGCTCTGCGGCCGGCTGGCGTGGTCCCGGAACAGCCTGATCAGGTCGTCCGCGCCGATCCTGCCGTCGGCCAGTTTCGCGGTCAGCAGCCGCCGGGCCCGCGCCGACCGGAACAGCGACGAGCCACCCCAGTCCTTCATCGTGTCGTAGACCGGCAGCCCGGTCTCCAGGTGATTGGCGTGGGTGATCAGCCCGTCGACCGGATGCGACCAGCCCGCGTCCCCGGGCACCAGCTCCAGGTCGACCAGTTCGCCGCCGGCCTCCGCCGCCTGCCCGACCAGCAGGTTGATCGAACTGTTCCGGGTGCCCCGGCAGGCCGCCTTCAACGCCTCCGCCAGGCTGTCGCCCTCCAACGCCGCCCGCAGCAGCACGTGGTACGGCACCCCGGGCGCGGCGCCGTCGCCGGGCAGTCCGTCCCGGTCGCAGCCGAGCATGTTCACGCAGACCCCGACCCCGGCCGAGTTCAACCCGGTCTTGGCCACCATGCCGGCCTCGGTGAGGGTCAGCACCGTCAGCCCCCGCTCGTCCCGGGTGGCGAGCAGCAGCATCACGTCCCGCTGGTCGGGGTGCCAGTCCCAGTTCTGGCCGAGCAGCAGGTGGCCGTTGGTGGTGTGGGTACCGAGCACCCCGACCGAGGTGCATCCGCCGACGTCCGGGGCCGACTCCGGCGAGGGACGCGCCGCAGTCGCCGGCCCGGCCGAGGGCTGCCCAGACGCGGTCTGACCGGTCTCCCGGTGGTTGCCGTAGATCAGTTCGGTCCGGGCGTTGAGCGCGTAGATCTCGTCGACCCGGGCGCCGGCCCCCTCCGCGACCCCGTCCAGCAGGTCGGCGACCCGGGGATGGTGCCGGACGGTGGCCTCCCGGAACGCCGCACCGGCGGACCGGACCGCCGCGCTGTCCAGCCCGCCCTCGTCGGAGAACCGGCGCAGGTAGAAGTCGAGGTTGGCGCCGACCAGGTCCCGCGCCACGGCGCCGTACCCGATGCCGCACTCCCCTGGTGGCCCCTGCACCCGGATCAGCGGTACCGGCAGGTCGGGGTGGGTGATCCGGCGGGCGGCAGTCATGGCAGCACCGTAGTCAACCGGCCCACGGGCCGTCATCCCCGTTACCTGACCGCCGGCTCAGCCCTGGAGCCGTGGTTGGTGCCCACCCGTCTTCCCTCAGCTCAGCAGTTCCCGGGCCAGCGCCCCACCCCACCACTGCTCGACACGATCCGGGGCCCAGCCGCGCTCGGCGGTCAGGACGGCGTAGACGTCCATGCTGCAGACCGCCGCGTATATGTCCACGGCGGTCGGTACGTCCAGGCCGGGGCGGAGCACCCCGGGCGACCACGACGAGAAGACCCGTACCCGGGTCTCGTCACCCCGTCTGCGGCCATCGAGGTAGGTGGTGGCCAACTCGGGCTCGGTACGACCCGCTTCGCGGACCAGCGTGATGACGTCGCCCGAACGTTCGAACAGCCGTCGGTCGTAACCGGCCATCGCGGCGAGTTGTCGCTCCGGCGTCGCCGTCGGGGCCTCCAGCTCGGCAAGCATCCGCGCCGCGTCAGCCGACAGGTCGGCCGCGTCGGCCAGCGCCCGGGCCAGGCCGGATTTGTTCCCGTACGCCGCATACACCGTCGGGACCGAGACGCCGGCCTCGCGGGCCACCTCGCGGACGGTCGTACCCGCCCAACCGTGGGCGACGAAGAGTCGACGGGCAGCCTGGGCGATTTCGGCGCGCGTCTGCTGGGCCTGCGTCGTGCGGCGTACGGACTCGTAGCGCCGCCGGCCGGGCTCGGCGGTCATGCTCGCCTCCTATCACTTTACGTTGGTTATAGTGAATACATGTCAAGTAAAGCCAAGTTCGCAGTACCGTCGAGCATCGGCTTCCACCGGCTCAGCGGCATCGCCGCGATCGGCTTCGCCACCATGATCGTGGTGGCCAACCTGATCGCCGTACCCGCGGGCCTACCACAGACCGGTGCCGGCATCGACGAGGTCGACGCGTTCTTCAGCGACCGGACCCACATCGTGGGTCTCACCACCGCCCTCACCCCCGCCGCATGGATCATGGCCACGCTCTTCGGCGCGGGTGCGGTAACCGTGCTGTGGCAGTCGGAGCGTGACCGGGGCGAGGCCTGGTCACTGCTCGGATTCGCCGGTCTGGTGCTGCAGAACGCCACCTTCGCCGCGGTTGTGGCCATCCGTCTCGCGCTGACGTCCTCGACCACCGATGACGCCGGTACGACAGGGCTGCTGTGGTCGCTACACGACTGTCTGTTCACCCTCAACGGTACGTTCCTGGCCCTCGCCCTGATCGGGCTCTCCATCGCCGGCCGGCGCGCCAACCTCATCCGGCGGTGGCACGGCACGTTGGGGCTGCTGTCCGCGGCACTGCTGTTCACGTCGGCCACCCTCGCGCCACTCGTCGTCGACCGAGCGGGTCCGCTCGGCCTTTTCGGCCTGGTCGGCTGGCTGCTGTGGGTGGTGTGGATCGTCACCTACGGCACCGTCCTGATCCGCCCGAACAAGGTCCCACGATCTCGGCGGGTGGATCCCCGACCGGCGACCGGATGACTCGGAAGTCCCTTCCGTGAACGCACCTCCAAGGACCGAACAAACAACGCCGTACCCCCGGAGAGGGTGACCTGATGGATCAATACGGACAACTGCCGTTCCCGCGCACCGATGTCGCGGCAAGCACGCTTCGCTTCGTCCGGAGCATCGAAGACCCGGCCATCTTCAACCACAGCATGCGCACCTACCTCTACGGACGATTTCTCGGCGAACAGCAGGGTCTGCGACCCGACCGCGACTACGACGACGAACTACTCTTCGTCGGCTGCCTGCTGCACGACGCCGGACTCAGCCGCGATGGCAACGGCGACCAGCCCTTCGACCTCGACGGCGCCGACCTGGCCGCCCGCTTCCTCACCGAGCAGGGGCTGGCACAAGAGAAGGTGGCAGTCGTCTGGGACGCGATCGCACTGCACACGCACTACGACATCGCCATCCGGAAGCGTCCGGAGATCGCACTGGTGAGCGCCGGCGCCGGATTCGACCTCGGCCCCGACGGGTCGTATCCCCTACCCGCCGGCTACGCCGACCGCATCCACGCCGTACTCCCCCGGCTGCACGCCGCCGCCGTCCTCCACGACACGATCGTCGGCCAGGCGCTCGACAAGCCACAGAAAGCCCCGCCGTTCAGCATGCCGGGCGAACTCGTTCGCCAAGAGACCAGGGCGATCTGGCCGAGCTGGGAAGAACTGATGACCCAGTCCCCACATTGGAACGACTACGACGGGTACCAGCGGGACGCCGATCGTCACCTGTCACGGTAGCCGCGCCGTAACCGACTTCGCGAGGACCTCGAGGTCGCGGAAATGGTCCGGCCGGGGCCGGAGGGACCCGGCCGGATCGTTCCCCCCGGCCAGGTGGCACCGATCTCGCCGGCCGGTGACCGGCGGCGCAGACATCGACGTGGGAGCCGCGCGAACCCTGGCCCGACCGCCCCGACCTGGGGTGAATTCCCCGACGATTCCCTGAACCATCGGTCACACCGGCGGCGTCGACCAGGGTTGGGCCTAGGCTGTCGAACATGAGCGAGCGGAGCACGGGTGGCCGGAAGCGGGTGGTGGACGAGTCCTGCGTACTGGTCGAGGGACCGTGGACCCACCGCTTCGTCGGGGCGAACGGCAGTCGGTTCCACGTCGTCGAGGTCGGTACCGGGCCGCTGGTGCTGTTCCTGCACGGCTTCCCGGAGCACTGGTGGGCCTGGCACGAGATGCTGCCGGCGGTCGCCGACGCCGGCTACCGGGCCGTCGCGGTCGACCTGCGGGGGTACGGCGCCAGCGACAAGCCACCCCGGGGGTACGACGGCTACACGCTCGCCGCCGACGTCGCCGGCCTGATCCGGGCCCTCGGCGAGCGGTCGGCCGTACTGGTCGGCTCGGGAGCCGGTGGCATGATCGGCTGGACCGCCGCAGCCTTCCACCCGAGCCTGGTACGGCGCCTGGTGGTGCTCGCCGCACCACATCCGCTGCGGCTGCGGGCCGGGATCTTCGCCGACCCGCGCGGTCAGTTCGCCGCCGCGACCCCGGCGCTCAAGTTCCAGATCCCCCGGTACGAACACGTGCTGACCCGGGACGACGCGGCGCTGGTCGGCTACTTCCTGCGCCGCTGGGGCGGCCCGCGCTGGGTCGACAGCCCGGGATTCGAGGCGTACGCGGAACGCTGCCGGGAGGCGATGCAGATCCCGCAGGCGGCCTTCTGTGCGATGGAGGGCTACCGGTGGGCGTTCCGTTCGGTGCTGCGGCTGCACGGCTACCGGTTCGTCAAGTTGATGCAGCAGCCGCTGGTCACCCCGACCCTGCAGCTGCACGGCGCGCTCGACCAGGCGTCGCTGCCGCGTACCGCCCAGGGTTCCAGCCGCTACGTCTCGGCGCAGTACGAGTGGCGACTGCTCGACGACGTCGGCCACTTCCCGCACGTCGAGGCGACCGACCTGGTGCTCGGCGAGGTGCTCCGCTGGGCCAAGTCGTGACCGGCCGCCCGCCGCCGGCTCAGGCGCGGTGTTCGCGCAGGTCGGTGACCTCCGCCGCCGGCGCCCAGCCCTGGTAGACGCCGAAGTCGAACTGCTCCAGACCCATCGCCTCGGCGACCGGCCACCGTCCGCCGGTGTACTCGACACGTAGCCAGTTCTCGTGTCGGGCCAGCACGATGAACGGCTGCCCCTGCCAGGTGCACCGGGTCCGGACGTACGCCAGGTCGTCGACCTCGGCGGCCGGCACCACCCGGACGAAGCGGCCCGCCCGGACCTCGCTGAACCCCTCGCCCGGCTCGGCCTGGTAGACCCGTACGTCGTCGCCGTCCGGGCTGGCCTCGTACTCCCGTCCCCGCCACTGGGCGACGTAGCCGTCCCGCATCAGTCCTCCCCGGCCCGACGCCAGCGCGGCTGGTCACAGTCGAGGGTGGCGACGAGGCGTTCGGTGCCGTCCGCGCCGACCCGCCACAGTTCGGCACCGTGCGGCAGTCGGACGCTGTCCACCTTGAACTCGGCCACCACATCGCTGCTCTCGCCGGGGGCGAAACCGTTGCCCCGGAACGGGGGCCGTTCGATGACCCAGCCCTCCATCGCCCGCATCGCCGCCTCGTTCTGCCCGCCGTACGGGATCCGGTAGAGGCTGGGCCGGTGCGCCGGCCAGCGCAGCACGTACACCTCGTCGGCGTCCCGGGAGAACGGCGAGTTGGGGTACCCGAGACCGAGCGCGGCGTACAGCTTGGTCGGGGTACGCAGGTGGGCGACCTCGTTGGCCCGGTGTACGAAGCCGGAGACCCGGTCGTAGCCCCGGTCGAGGTAGTAGGCGAGCTGGCTTGGGGCGATCGCCTTCTGCATCATGGTCGGGCGTCCCGGATCCTCCCGGGCCGGCGCGTACGTCGACCGGGGCGTCTCCTCCTCGGCCGGTGCCGTCGCCGTCGACTCGGCCGCCTCGGGGTCGTCGCCGAGCCCGACCTCGGCGGCCCAGTTCGCCAGGGCGACGATCTCGCTGCCCGGCAGCTTGGCCCCGACCGGTGTCCCCGGGTTGACGGCGAACGACCACGCCTCGTCCGGCCAACGCCGGATGAGCTGGACGAACTTCACCTCGACCGTCTGGGTCGGGGTCGGTAGGTGGTCTACGAGCCGCTCGGGCGAGGTGAAGACCACCACGTACGACTCACCGTCGAGCGTCTCGGTACGCCACTCGAACCCGTCGTCGCCGGGTCGGCTGCCGTCCGCCGACGTGTAGGCGACCGGGAGCAGCACCTTGGCGAGCAGCAGGGTGGAGAGGAACGTGTCGGTGCTGCCGCCGCCCGCCGCGTCGAGCAGGCTCCGCTCGACGTCGTTGGCAGGCACGAAGTCGACGGGCAGCCGACGGGCCGACGGCGCCTCCGGGGCGGTCGCGCCGCCGCTCGGCGGGTCCGCGGGATCCGGCCCGGCGGCTGCCGGGTGTCCGGTCTCCGACGCTGGCAGCACCGTGCCGTTCGCCGCCGGCACCAGGCTCGGTCCCGCCACCGGTCCCGCCACCGGGCTCGCCGCCGGCGCGGGGCTCGGCTCTGCCATGGGGCTCGGCGGGACCGCCGGTGGGTCGGCGGCCGACCACGGCTGCGTCGCCTGCTCGGTCTCCCCGATCGACCAGGCCTGGGTGAGCTGCTCCGACCGGGCGGTGGACCACTCCGGGACGGCCTGCTCCACGCCGCCGACCGACCAGGCCTGGGTGAGCTGCTCCGCACCGCTGGCCGGCCACGCCTGGTCGGGCTGCTCCGCACCGCTGTCCGGTCGTGCCTGGGCGGACCGGGCCGGGTCGACGTCCTCGACGGGCCGCCGGGAGACCGGAGTGAAGAGTGACAGGTCGGGCGACCGCTCCGGTGCCGCCGTCGGTTCGCCGACCTGCTCGGCGGAACCGGCGAACGTGACAGCGGGAGACGACTCGAACGGCGTCGGGGTCGGCGGGGGCGGCGTCGGTACGCCGTCTCCGGCACCTGCCGGTTCGGTGGGGTGGGGACGACGCACCGGCGTCATCCAGCCGACCGTGGGTTCCGCCGGACTCTGCGGGCTGCTCCAGTCGCCGGAATCCGTCCTCGGGGCGATCACCGGCACGGTGGTGGGCTGCTGGGTCGCGGCTGTGGAGGCCGGGTCGACCAGGGTCGGTGCCGGATCCGGCCGGCGGAACGACCGCGGCACCGCCGGTGGACCGAACGACTGCGACGGCGCCTCCGACGGCGGCGGGGCGTACAGCGACTCCGCCGGACCGAACGACTGCGGCGGCGCCTCCGACGGCGGCGGGGAGGGCGGCACCTCCGCTGGGCGGAACGGCCGCCGCGGCGCGGGCCGGGCGTGCGGCACCTCCGCCGGACGGAACGGCCGCTGCGGCTCCGACGCCCGGAGTGGCTGCGTGGACTGGGGCGGTTCCGGGAACGGGTTGGCCGGACCGACCGGGCGATCCGCGACCGTCGGCCCGCCACCGGGCGTACGCCGGGGGACCGACGCGGTGGCCCGGGCGCGGGCGACCCGCTCGACCTGCTCCAGCCGGGCCCGGGTCCGGCCCGGCAGCCGGACGTCCCCGCGGCCGAGCTGGGAGACGAACCAGGCGGGCAGGTATCCCTCGATCGGCAGCCCCGGGTTGACGGCCAGCCACCATTCCGGGTTCGGCCAACCACCCGCCAACTCCGGATATGCCAACCGTCGGAACGATCCGGCACTCTCGGCCAGACACGTCTGCAACGAGGTGGCCGAGGTGAAGGCAAGTACGTGCGTACGGCCACCGGTGGTCCAGGTCCCCCACCCCATCGGGGCCCGACCGGCGAGCGCGTCGGCGGAGACCGGCAGCAGCAGCTCGGTCCGGGCGAGCATCCGAAAGTAGAGCTCCTGGTCACCTGCCCGGAGCGCGTCCCGCATCGCGGCCTCGGTATCGGTGGCCGCCTCCCATTCCGTCACGGCCACCTCCACTTCGCCGAACAGGCCATCAGCGTCGCGTACAACCTACAAGGTAGGTACATGATCACAATGGTTGGCTGGCGGTGGATCCCGCGCTCGGCGATCCACCGATAGCATCCGGTGGGCGGACCCGAACCGACGGCGTACCGACCCAGTGGCGGACCGAACCGATTCGGAGGCAAGTGATGCCTGGCCGGAGAATACGACTCACCCTGGTGGGCGCTGTCATCGCGGTGTCGGTACCGCTGCTCTCCGCCGGGCCGGCCGTCGCGGCCCCCCTGCCCCCGACGGCGCTACGCACCCTGCCGGGCTGTGACGGCAACGAGCAGCCGCCCCGGCCGAGCAGCGTCGTGCCCTGGGCCCAGAAACGCTACTCGCCGGAACGCCTGGCCCCGCTGGCCACCGGCCGAGGGGTCACGGTCGCGGTGATGGACTCCGGGGTCGACAAGACGAATCCCCAGCTGCGGGGCAGGGTCGAGGTGGGCCGGGACTATCTGGTCCCCGGCCTCGACGGCAGCCGGGACTGTGTGGGGCACGGCACCGGCGTGGCGAGCATCATCGCGGCGAAGCCGACCGACGGGATGGGCCTGCGGGGCCTCGCTCCGGACGTCGACATCCTTCCGGTACGGGTCAGCGAACGACGCCAGGTCGACGGCGAGGAGAGAGGCGAGACGGCCACCCCGGCCGAGTTCGCCGCCGCCATCGGATGGGCGGTGCAGAACGGCGCTGACGTGATCAACCTCTCGGTCACCTTCCACCGTGACGACCCGCTGATCCGCGCCGCGATCGCGTCCGCGCTGGAGAACGACGTGGTGGTGGTGGCCGCCGCCGGCAACGACTTCGACAAGGGCAACCCCCGTCCGTATCCGGCTGCCTACGACGGGGTGATCGGCGTCGGGTCGATCGGCGAGGACGGCCAGATCTCGCCCTTCTCGCAGCGTGGTGACTGGGTCGATCTCGTCGCCCCGGGTGGCAACGTGATCGTGGCGACACCGGAACGCGGCCACAAGATCGACAACGGCACCAGCTTCGCCACCCCGTACGTGGCGGCCACCGCCGCGCTGGTCCGGGAGTACCTGCCGAACCTCACCGCCAAGCAGGTCGCCGAGCGGCTGGTGGCGACGGCGGACCCGGCGGGTGGCGACCGGGACACCTTCGGCGCGGGGGTACTGAACCCGTACCGGGCGGTCACCGACACCCCGCCGCCGGCCGCGCGACCGGTGGCCGCCGGGCTGCCTCCGCACCAAGAGGACCCGGCCGAGGTGGCCCGGGCACAGCGACGGTCGGTCGCCCAGGAGCGGGCGCTCTGGGTCGCCGGACTGGCCGGCACGGTCGCCGGATTGGCGCTGTTGCTGGCGGTGGTGGTGCCGCGGGGCATCCGCCGTGGTTGGCGGCCGGCCGACCCGGCGCAACCCGCCGACGCCGCGGCGTCGGCCGACCCTGCGTAGCTGGCCGGCATCGGCCGAACCCGCGTAGCTCGCGGAGCCCGGGGGGCCGGCCGGGGTGCCGTCCGGCCACCCGGCTTCGTCCGCCGGGTCGGTCGGCCGGTCCGGGCGTCGCTTCCGGGCCCTGGCACAAGCTTCCGGTCCGGGCGTCGCTTTCCGGCCCTGGAACAAGCTTCCGGACCCCGGAACAACAGGTGCCCCGGGGGTGCGGCGCTGGACGTGCGCCCCCGGGGCATCCTCGGACGGTTCGTACCGCCGCTGTCCCTTACTGGAACAGGCTGGTGTTCTTCTTCTCGGTGCTCAGGTAGTCCTGCGCGGACTCGTCGAGCGCCATCTTGATGTCGCGCAGCATGCTGGACAGCTCCTGCTGCGACTGGCGCCACTTGGCCTGGCGCACCTGGTACGCCTGCTGCGCCTCACCCTCCCAGGTGGAGACGAGCGGCGCCGCGTCGCTCTCCAGCTGGTCGAGCTGCGAGTCGAGCGTGTTGATCGCCTTCTGGATGTCCGCGCTTGCCTGCTGCAACGCGGGGAATTGGACGACAAGTACGCCGTCATTCATCGGAATCATCCCTCCCCAGTGAGATCAGAGCGGCAGCGTGATGCCGGAGTTGGTGGCGGACATCCGGCTGGACGCCTCGCTGTCCGACGCGTCGTACTGCTGGCCGGACGTACGGATCGCGCCCGCGGTTTCGCGAAGCGCACGGTGCATCTGTTCCTGGTGCTGCGCCCACTGCTGCTTGACCTGCTCGAACGAGCGGCCACCAGCACCGCGCCACGCGCTGTTCAGCACCTCGAGCTGGTTCATCAGACCGCTGAGCATGCTCTGCAGCGACTGGTCCACCTGCTCGAACTTCTGGGCGGTCTGCTGCATCACTGCGGCTTCTGCCTGCGTCTGGGACACCCCCGACGTCACCCCGCTCCCTTGACTCGTTTCCTCTTCCGAGGAGTCCACTGCGGACCCTCCGGCTCATGCCCACCCGGTCCGGCGTCCGGCCCGGGCACGGCACTCAGTTCTGTAGCTGACGGTAGCGGGCGGGAGCAACTCTTGGGTACCCCTTCGGGCCCACCGGGTGAACAACCCGTGCCGTCACGCTGCTCGATCCCGCCGACATCGTCGCTGAACAGCCTATTCGAGCACCATCGTTTATTGCTGCCCCGGCGTGTTACGGGCCGCCTCCGGGTTCAGCGCGGGACCGGTCGGCACCAGCGAAACCAGACTCGCCGGCATCCGCACCGGCCGGACACCGCCGTACCCCAGACTGCCCAGCACGTCCGCGTTCGCCACCGCGTGCCGCTGTCCCAGGTCGGTGACGACCGAGATGGCGCCACCGGTCGCGCCCGGCGAGGCGGCCGCCTCGACCACCACACCGCTGCCCGGCGTCACCAGGACGTGGTCGGCGAGTCCGGCGCCCTGCGGCGACCGGGCGGTGGTCTCGGTCGTGTTCGCCAGGTCCGGCAGATCGGCACCGACCCTGACCTGCTTGACCCCGCTGTCGTCCTGGACGTCGGCACAGACCACGCTGCTCTCCGACGCCACGATCTTCGGAATCGTGGCCGGTGGCGCGCCCTCGTCGGGCGGGAGCAGGTCGTCGGACTTGGTGGTGTTCGCGTACGTGCCCTGGGACATCCGCTCCGGGTCACCCTGCTGCCCGAGCCCGGCGACCAGCAGGCTGGACTGCAGCTCGGTGATGGTGGCCAGACCGTCGGCCTTGACCACCATGTACTGCCGGACACCACCCGGCGGCTCGACGTAGAAGACGTCCCCGACCCGGGCGTCCGCCACCACCTGGGACGGCTGACCGGCGCCGGCGACCGACACCTGGGCCAGGTCCGCCCCGGCGGGCAACGCGTTGAGCAGGGCCGGCGCCACCGGCACCTGCCGGTGGCCGTTCAGGCCGAGCGCACTGACGACCAACTGCTTGTCCCGGATCAGGTGCCGGCGGTTGTGCCAGACGAGATAGAGGGATCCACTGGGGTGCAGGGCCAGCAGGGCGTCGTCGCCCATCGGCGTACCGCCGGGCGCGGTCCTGCCGATCAGTAGCGCCGACTGTGCCGCCTGGGCGCCGGACCGCGGCCCGGAGCAGACCGTCCACTCCTTCGTGATCAGCCGGTTCCGGGGAGCGAGCGAGTCGGGGGCGTTGGGGATGCCGACCGGGGCACCCCGGGTCGCGCCCTCCAACGACTTGCGCGACACCGACACCGTCTTGGCCTGGCTGCCCTTGCCGACGATCAGCAGTGCGGAGGTGTAGTTGACCACCGGCCGCAGTTTGCCGTCGAGGTAGACGTACTGGGCGCCCGACTCCTTCTCGACGATGACCACGTTCGGTTCTTTCCACTTGGTGGCCCCACCGCCGACGAACAGGCCGTACAGCACGGCGCCACCGACCGCGATCAGCGCGACCAGCATGCTGGCCAGGGTGGCACCGGCCGCCCGCCGGAACGGCGACTGCGCGGGATCAGTCTCGCGCATCACCAGCGCGCCCACCACCCGCTGGACCATGAACTGGTACGAGTGCAACTGGTCCTGCCGTGACGGCATGCGGGCCCCCTCTCCGGTTGTCCGGCCCATACGATAGGCCCCTGAGCGAATCGCGGGGGGCACGCCCACCGGCGACGCCCATCCAGGGGAGGCTATCGCGGTGACGGTAACTGCGGCAGACAACAGGACCCGGCCGGCCGGCGGCAACCGGCTGGACCGGTCGGCACCGGCACCGCTACCGGCGGCGTCCACTCCGACCCGGTCCGGCCCGCTCGGCGTACGGGCCGGGCAGATCGTCACGTTGCAGGTCGCGGCGGCCCTGGTCATCGCCGCTGTCGGCCACGGGGCGCTGGCGGTCACCGGTGCTGTCCTGGTCGCCCTCGTCCTGGTGCTGCTGACCTGGATCCGGCTGCGCCGCCGCTGGCTGTTCGAGTGGATCGGCATCGGTCTGCGCTACTCCGGCCGCCAGCGCACCCTCCGGGCGTCGGCTCCGCCGGAGGCACTGCTCGACCTGGTCAGTCCCGGTGCCACGGTGGTCCCCGCCGAACTGGCCGGGGACGCCGCCGCCATCGTCAGTGACGCCTACGGCCTGACCGCCGTACTGGAGCTCGGCGACCAGGTCGGGATGCTGACCGACACCCCGCAGACGCTGCTCTCTCCGGCCAGCCTGCTGCCGGCGGCCAGCCCGGAGACCCCGCCGACCCGGATCCAGCTGCTGATCGCCGGGGCGCCCGCACCGACGCTGAGCGCCGGCGGAGGCACCCCGGCGAACTCGTACCGGCAGCTCACCGACGGACGGCTCCTCGGCCACGAGCGGGTCCTGCTGGCGGTCCGGGTGCTGCGCGCCGACGGCTGGTCCGACGAGGACCTGCGACGCGCCCTGTCCAGCGCGGTCCGCAAGGTGAGTCGCCGGCTCAAGCCGGTGCCGAGCCGGGCGCTGGGCGAACGGGCGGCACTCGACGTACTCGCCGAACTGTCCCACCACGACGGCGTGCAGGCCGGCCGGGAGAGCTGGCAGGGCGTGCAGCTCGGTGGTCTGGTGCAGACCACCTTCCGGCTGCGCCGCTGGCCCGACCTGCGGACCGAGACCGGACGCCGGTTCATTCCCCAGCTGATGGCCCTGCCGGCCACCGCGACCACGGTCTCGGTCAGCGCCGGCCCGTGGGTGGGCGGCGGCTCCGAGACGGTCCGGGTGGACGTGACGGTACGACTCGCCGCCACCACCGCCCCGGCGTTGGCGACCGCCGTCCAGGGGCTGCGTCGGCTGCTCCAGACCCAGCACGCCCGCGCCCGCCGGCTGGACGGGGAACAGCTCGACGGCGTCGCCGCCACCCTGCCGCTGGGTGTGCTCGGGGCCGGGCCGATGGCGACGAACCCGGACACCACGATGGCGGCGTCCGCTGTGGACGCCCTGGAGCTGCCGATCGGTCTGGCCGGCCTGATGATCGGTGCCAACCGGCACGGGTCGGCGGTGCTCGCCCGGCTGTTCCGCGCCGAGACCACCCGGGTGGTGCTGATCGGCGGGGTACGCGCCGCGCAGCTCATCGCGTTGCGGGCGATGGCGCTCGGTGCCCGGATCGTCGTGCAGACCGCCCGGCCGCGGGCCTGGGAGCCGTTCGTCCGGGGAGCCAGCGGACCGGGGTCGCCGATCGCGCTGATCCCGCCGGGGCGGCCGGTCGGCGGCCCGCCCGGCAGTCAACTCCAGCCACTGCTGGTCGTCGTCGACGTCGGGCCGGTCGCCGCCGACTCCCAGCCCGGGCCGGGCTGGCAGGCCAGTCTGGTGGTACGCGACGAACTGGCCCCGGTCGACGTGGACGCGGTGTCCCGGGCCGACCTGGTGGTGCTGCAACCGCTACGGCCGCACGAGGCCCAGTTGGCCGGTCTGGCGCTCGGGCTCGGCGACTCGGCGAGCTGGTTGACCCGGATCCAGGCCGACATGGTCGGGGTGATCAACCGGCGGGTGCTGCGCTGGGCGCTGCTCTCCGCCACCCCGATCGAACAGCAGCTCATCGGCCCACCCTCCCGGTTCTGAGCCGGTACGGGCCCGGGTCGCGTGACCTGCCGTTCTACCGCTCCCTGCCCAGACTGCTCTACCGGCCCGGCGACGAGCCACCGGAGGCCGGAGAGCCGGACGAGCGTGGCCGCGACTGGCTCGTACTGTGCACCACACGGGGTGCCCCGGCGGCGAGTCGAACCGCGCCCGGACGGACGGACCAGCCATTCGACCGACTCGTCCGATAGGGGGATTTCGTGACACCATCGCCCGCATGGATTTTCTGAAGGGTCCTCTGATCCGGCTGGTCAGCACCGCCGTGGCCTTCTGGCTGGCGACGCTGATCATCCCGGGCATCACCCTGGACACCGACTCGATCTCCGGCGCGGTCGGCACGCTGCTCCTGGTGGCGGTCATCTTCGGCGTCGTCAACGCGATCCTGCAGCCGATCATCAAGACCCTCGGCTGCGGCCTGTACGTGCTGACCCTGGGCCTGATCGCGCTGGTGGTGAACGCGCTGCTGTTCATGCTCACCGGGTGGATCGCCGGGCAGCTCGGGCTGCCGTTCGAGGTGGACGGGTTCTGGCCGGCGGCGGTGCTCGGCGCGCTCTTCGTCAGCCTGGTCACCTGGCTGCTCGGCCTGGTCCTCGACCGCGACTGATCCACCGGGCCGCCCGGCGGATTGGCGTGGCCAGCGCCGAGCCGCCGGGCGCCGACCACTGGTCGGGAATTGGCCCGGGGCGGCCGGGCAGGTCGACGTTACCGTCGCTGACGTGCTGAACCTGACCCGCGACGACGGTTACCAACTCTGCGACGACCCGGGCCGGCTCGACGTCGACCGGGTGCACCACTGGCTCGCCACCGACGCGTACTGGGCGATCGGCCGGCCGCGGGACGTGACGCTCAGGGCGGTCGAGGGATCCCGGGTGTACGGGGTGTACCGCCCCGGCGACGGCGTCCAGGTGGCGTTCGGCCGGGTGGTCACCGACGGCGCCACCTTCGCCTGGCTCTGCGACGTCTACGTGGACCGGGCAGAGCGGGGGCGTGGGCTGGCCCGCTGGTTGGTCGGCACGGCCCGGGACGAGTTGACCGGGCTGGGGCTGCGCCGGATCCTGCTCGCCACCAACGACGCGCACGGGGTGTACGCGCCGCTCGGCTTCCAACCGCTGGTCAACCCCGAGCGGTGGATGGAGTGTTTCCCCCAGCAGGTGACACCCCTCACCGGAAAGGGCTCCAATCCCACCGAGCCCCTTACGGTGGACCGGTGAACCAGGCACGACGCGGCTATCTCTACGGGCTCGGGGCGTACACCCTGTGGGGGTTCTTCCCGCTCTACATCCGGCTGCTCAAGCCGGCCGGCCCGATCGAGATCCTGGCCCACCGGGTCGTCTGGTCGGTGCTCTTCGTCGCCCTGCTGCTGGCCGCCGCCCGCAACTGGCGCTTCCTGCTCGGCCTGCGCCGCCGGCCGGCCGCGTTCGCCGGCATCGTGCTCGCCGCCGCCCTGATCGGGATCAACTGGGGCACCTACATCTACGGCGTCAACTCCGAGCGAGTGGTGGAGACCGCACTCGGCTACTTCATCAACCCGCTGGTCGTGGTCCTGCTCGGGGTTTTCGCCCTCGGTGAGCGGCTGCGGGCCGCACAGTGGGCCGCGCTCGGCATCGGCGGCGGCGCGGTCGTGGTGCTGACCGTCGACTACGGCCGGCCGCCGTACCTGGCGTTGACCCTGGCCGCGAGCTTCGGCGGATACAGCCTGGTGAAGAAGCGGCTCGGGCTGCCGGCCGCCGAGGGGATGTTCGTCGAGTCGGCCGTCCTGGCGCTGCCCGCGCTCGGCTACCTCGGCTGGCTGGTCTGGCACGCCGAGTCCACCTTCGGGCACGTCTCGGCCGGGCACACCGTACTGCTGATGCTGGCCGGGGCGGCGACCGCGATCCCGCTGCTGCTCTTCGCCGGGGCGGCGAACCGGCTCACCCTGACCTCGCTCGGGATCCTGCAGTACCTCGCCCCGGTCATCCAGCTGATCTTCGGCGTACTCGTCTTCCACGAGCCGATGCCACCGGCCCGGCTGGCCGGCTTCGCCCTGGTCTGGCTCGCCCTGGTGGTCTTCACGGTGGACGGGATCCGGCAGGTCCGGCGGTCCCGCGCCGCGCTGCTCGCCGCCACCCCGGAGCCGGCCGCCGCCACCGCCGCCCGCTGACCCGGCCGGCTCCGGTCCGCGCCGCTACCGCACCGGCGGGTGGACCATCCAGACGTTCGGCTCCCAGTACGACCCGACGCCGGTCTCCCGGTCGATCGACACCGGGGCCAGGCACTCCGGGAAGACGTAGTCGCCGGAGTCCGGGAAGACCAGCCCGGTCCAGGACTCCCAGTCGGCGATCGGGGCGGTGATCCCGAACGACTCCGGCAGCGGGCCGGCGACCCGGGCACCGAGCCGCTCATGCACCCGCATCCACGGGTCGAGCAGTTGCCCGTCCTCGCGACGCCACTGGACGTACCGCTCGATCGGGGTGAGCGGGTAGCGCTCCTTCCAGGAGGGGCGGACCGGTGCGACCAGGTGGGTGAGCCCCTGCCGCTGCGCGATGGTCCGCATCCCGGCCAGCAGTTCGGCCGCCAGACCACGGCTGCGGTTGCCGCGCGGGATTTCGGCGGCCAGCGCGCAGAGGGTGTTCACCGGCACGCCGGACCGGCGCTCGGCGAAGATCAGTTCAAGCGCCGGGTCGAAGCCGGCCGGCAACGTGCTGTCGTCGCCGTCCCAGCCGAACGGCCCGGTGTGCCCCTCGGCCAGCACCTCGTCGGTCTCGTCGTCGTGCAGCACGAACTGGAAGTCGGCGAGCTCCTTGTCGAGATGGTCCCAGTACACGTCGGCCACGTTGCCGTGCATGTTGTACTCCGGCCACACCTCCCGGGAGTTGATCCCACGCGCCCAGAGGTCCGGCCGCTCCACGGCGGTGTACATCCTGATCATCACATTCTCCCAGCTGAACCACGTCCACGACCCGGACCGGGCCGCAGATGCAGGTGTCTACCGGGCGCCGAGTCGACCGGTCAACCGGATAACCGCCACCGGGACGCTCAGCGCCGGTCGAGGCCGGCCGCGGAGCGGCTGCCCAGGCTGTCGTACAGCTCCTCGAGGCGGGCGGTCTGGGTGGCCAGGTCGAAGTGCGCCACCACGTGCCGGCGGGCCTGCTCGCCCAGCCGGGTCCGCAACTCGTCGTCGGCGAGCAGCCGCCGGAGGTTGGCGGCCAACGCCGGCCGGTCCCCCTCCGGCCCGAGCAGGCCGGTCTCCTCGTGCCGCACCGCCTCCGGAATCCCGCTGTGGTACGTCGACACGACCGGCACGCCGAGGCTCGCCGCCTCCAGGATCGTCGTCGGCAGTCCCTCCGACTCGCCGTTCGGTGCGGTCTTCGAGGGCGAGACGAAGATCTTCGACTCGGTCATGTGGCGGCGTACCTCCGCCGGGGTCTGGGCGCCGAGGAAGGTGGCGTCCAGCCCGAGCGCGGCGGCCCGCTCCCGGATCGGCTGCTCCAGCGGCCCGGTGCCGACGAACAACAGCCGGGGTCGGGGTACGTCGAGCCGGGCCGCCGCCTCGACCAGGTCGTCGATGCCCTTCTTCGCCACGAACCGGCCGACGAAGAGCAGGTCCCACCGCTTCGCCGTCGGTGCCGGTGGTGGCGGGACCGGAACGCCGGTGTGGTGTACCCGTACCTTCGCCGGGTCGGCGCCGAGCGCGACCGCCCGCTCCCGGATGTGTCCGGAGACGGCGAGGACGACGCTGGCCCGGTCGAACATCTGCCGCAGGTTCCGCCGGTAGCGGGCACCCCGCCAGCCGGGCTCGCCGGGCAGCCGGGTCACGTCGTACCCGTGCAGGGTGACCACCAGCGGCACGCCGAGCCGGCCGGCGGATCCGCTGACCAGCCAGCCGTCGTTGCCGAAGTGGGCGTGCACCACGGCGGGACGCAGCGCGGCCAGCCGGTGCCGCAGTCGCGGCGACTCACCGGTCAGCTTGAGCTGGAGAAAAGCCCCCCGGTCCCGCACCCGGTCCGGGTAGACGAGAACGTCGCTGTCGGCGGCGACCGCCGAGTCGACCCGGACCGCGCCCAGGTAGACCGGGCGCCACCGGGTCAACGCGGCACCGTGGTTGCGGACGAAGGTCTCGGAGCCGGCGAGCAGGTGACTCCGCCAGATCACCAGGGTCCGGTCAGCGGACATCACGCTCCGCTCCGCCCACCGGACGCCAGTCACCCGCCCTCGGTTCCGTGCCGGCGGTCGAGGTGCCGACCGCGGCGGTCTCCCCGGCGGTGCGACGACGGTCGAGCACCAGGTCCCGCAGGGTACGCCGCAGCTGCGGCGGGATCATCCAGATCTGCGCGAAGGTCAGGTAGTCGATGAGCCCCGGGCGGCCGTGCCGGCGGGCCTCGCCGAGCAGGGTCCGGAACGCCTTCGGGCTGCGGGTCGGCGCCGCCATCGAACTGATCACGCTCATCGTGAGCGCAGCGTACGCCTTCGGCGTCAGCAGTGGCCGGGTGCGGCGCAGCCACTCCAGCTGGTGCTCCCAGGAGAGTCCGTCGCTGATCCGTGGCCGGTTCTCGTCCTGGTACCAGACGACCAGCGGTTCGGCGGCGATGACCAGGTCGACGTCGGGGTGGCTGAGCGCCCGCAGCGTCCAGTCGAGTTCCTGCAGACGCCGCAGTCCGACGGTGAACGGCACCCGGCGCAGCAGCTCGGTCGGGGCCAGGATCGTCGAGGTCTGGATGAAGCCGTCGCCGTGGAACAGGCCGCGCCGGACCGTCAGGTACTCGCTCAGCGGCTCGTCGGCGGCCGGCAGCCGACGCGGGATGACAAACTCGGCCCGCGGCGTACGGTTGACCAGTCGGCTGGCCACGATCGGCGTCGGCACCCGGGCGCCCTTGGCGAGTTCGAGCTGCACAGCGAGCTTCTCCGGCAGCCACTCGTCGTCGTCGTCGAGCAGCGCCGTCCACGGCGCCCGCGCCTCGGCCACGCCCACGTTGCGGGCGTTCGGCGCGCCCTGCGACTCGGGCAGTTCGACCACCCGCACCCGGGGGTCGTCGAGGGCCACCAGTGCCGCCCGGGTCAGGTCGTCGGGTCCGTCGACCACGACGATGACCTCGATGTCGTCGACGGTCTGGGCGAGCACGCTGCGGACCGCACGGGTCACCAGCTCCGGCCGGGACCGGGTGGGGATCACCACGCTGACGGTGGGTGTAGCGGACATGAAGACCTGCCAACTCCGACATGAATTCGAGGGGTGCATTTCCTGACCGGCCCCGTACGACGACCGGCGCAGTCCGTTACGCGTCGAGAGAGAGGGCTGCGTAATGCTGCCGAAACACTATTGGCCGGCCGCGACGTGAAGGTTGATTCTGTGCGGCGAATAGCCGTACATCGCGGAAGCAGAAGCCTGCCGGAGGGTGTCCATTCGGTGACGTGAGCGGCGCTGGGCTGCGGATATTGTCCACAGCGAACATGTCGCCCGGACGACCGGTGCACGGCTCCACGATGACGTGTCGGAGTTGTCCGCCGGACCGGCGCACCCGGGTTCACCGCTCAATGGGTTGCCGTACACTCGCCGGAGATTTCGGTCGGTATCCCGGGAATCGGAGAATCATGGGAACCAATGACGGTACGGCGGCGGTGCGCGGCGCCCGTGGCCGCGTCGTCATGCTCGTCGACAACGGTGTGGAGGGCGACTCCCGGGTCCAGAAGACCGCCCGTTCGGCGGCCGAGGCCGGTTGGGACGTGACACTGCTCGGCTGCTCCCCGACCGACCGGGAACAGCGCTGGCAGCTCGGCCCGGCGCTGGTCCGGCTGCTGCCGATGCCCGGCGCCCGCCCGGCCCCCGCCACCACCCCGACGAGCGACGGCCCGACGAGCGACGGCGTCCCGGCCGGTGGGGCGGCGGCCAGCCGGCCGGTTCGGCGTACGCCGCGCGAGTGGCTGCTCGCCCGGGGCGGCCTGCCGCTGCGGGCCGCCCGGCTGGCCCGTCGACCGCTGGAACACGCCCAGGTCCGGCTCTGGCGGGCGGTGCAGGGGGACGGGGCGTGGCGGCGCCTCGAACCGGGGCTGTGGAACTACGAGCGGGCCTTCGGCCCGGTCGTCGACGCCCTCGCCCCGGACCTGATCCACGCCCACGACTTCCGGATGCTCGGTGTCGGCGCCCGGGCGCGGGAGCGGGCCCGGGGCGCGGGCCGGCCGGTCCGGCTGGTCTGGGACGCCCACGAGTTCCTGCCGGGGGCGCGGCCCCGCCGGGACAACGCCCGCTGGCTCCCCGCCCACCTCGGCTACGAACGCGAGTACGCCCCGTACGCCGACGCGGTGGTGACCGTCTCCGAGGGCCTCGCCGACCTCCTGCACCGGGAGTACCACCTGCCCGCCCGCCCCGGCGTCATCCTCAACGCCCCCGCCGTCGACGGCGAGGGTGACCCGTCCACCGGCGAGCCGACCGGGGATGAGCCGGGGGCGGCGGCACCGGACCTGCGGCGGCTCTGCGGGCTCGACGGATCCACCCCACTGCTGGTCTACGCCGGTTCGGCGGCGGTCCAACGCGGCCTGGACACCGTCGTCGAGGCGCTGCCCCGACTGGGCGGGGTGCACCTGGCCCTGGTCGTCGGCGACCCGCAGGCGCCGTACGTCCGCCAGCTGACCGCCGCCGCCGGCCGGCTCGGCGTCGCGGACCGGGTACACGTCCAGCGGTACGTGTCGCCGTGGCAGGTGGTGCCGTTCCTCTCCTCCGCCGACGTCGGGCTGATCCCGCTGCACCACTGGCCCAACCACGAGATCGCCCTGATCACCAAGTTCTTCGAGTACGCGCACGCCCGACTGCCGATCGTGGTCAGCGACGTACGGACGATGGCGGAGACGGTCCGGGCCACCGGCCAGGGTGAGGTCTTCCGGGCCCGGGACGTGGCCGACCTGGTCCGGGCGGTCCGAGCGGTGCTCGCCGACCCGGGGCGCTACCGGGCGGCCTACGACGGGCCGGACTCGCCGCTGCCCGGCTGGACCTGGGCGGCCCAGGCCCGCCGGCTCGACACGCTCTACCGCGACCTGCTCGCGACGGAGCCGGTCACGCCGACGCCCGCCGGGCAGGCGAACCTCCGATGAGGACACCGGACGTCAGCGTCGTGGTGGCGGTCTACAACACCATGCCGTACCTGACCCGCTGCCTGGAATCGCTGGTGGGGCAGACGATCGGTCTGGACCGGCTGCAGGTCGTCGCGGTCGACGACGGGTCGACCGACCGCGGCGGCCGGGAACTCGACCGGTTCGCCGCCCGCTACCCGGACGTCTTCACCGTCATCCACCAGGAGAACTCCGGCGGCCCGGCCCGCCCGTTCAACCGGGGACTCGACGCCGCCACCGGCCGGTACGTCTTCTTCGTCGGCGCCGACGACCACCTCGGCCCGGAAGCGTTGGCACGGTTGGTGACCGCCGCCGACGAGTACGGCTCGGACGTCGTGCTCGGCAAGGTCGTCGGGGTCAACAGCCGGCACATCTACCAGGACATCTTCGCCCGTAACGAGCCCGACCTCAGCCTCTTCGACTCTCCGCTGCCGCGGTCGCTGGCCAACACCAAGCTGTTCCGTCGGGAGCTGCTGGACCGGCACGGCATCCGCTACCGGGAGGACCTGCGGATCGCCAGCGACCTGCCGTTCACCCTGGAGGCCTGCTACCGGGCCAACCGCATCTCGGTCCTCGCCGACTACGAGTTCTACTACGCGGTACGCCGGTTCAGCGCCACCAACATCACCTACCTGAGTCGGCACCTCGATCGGTTGGGCACCGTCGAGACCCTGATGGAGTTCATCGCCGACCTGATCGGTCCGGGCAGCCAGCGGGACGCGGTGATGGCCCGCCGGTTCGACCACGAGATCGCCCGACTCGTCGAGGACGACCTGCTCCGCCTGGACCGGGACACCCAGCAGGCCATCCACACCCGGATCGGGCGACTGGTCGGGGCGTACCTCACCGACGACATCAACCAGCAGCTCGGCGCGGAGACCCGGATCCGGCTGGCGCTGACCCGGGACGGCCAGCTCGACGACCTGCTCGCGGTGATCCGGCAGGACGCCGAGGTCGGCGTGCCGTCGACGGTGGTCGAGGGGGACCGCCGGTACGCGGCGTACCCCGGTTTCCGGGATCCGGCGCGGGGCCTGCCGGACAGCTGCTTCGAGGTGACCGCCGTGCCGGAGTGGCCGGCGAAACTCGACGTCACCCAACTGGGCTGGGAGAGCGACGAGCGGGGCGAGCGGGTGCTGACGCTGCACGCGTACACCCCGCTGCCGGAACTGGCGACCGGCGGGACCGGCGGTCTGACGGTGAGCGCCGAGGAGATCCCGGCGCAGACCGTGGTCACCGCCGGCGGCCCGGCCGGCACCCGGCTACGGATCCGGTTCCGCGCCGCGGACCTGCTCGACGGCACCGGCCCGACCGGACGGCGACGGATCGTCTCCGCCCAGATCGGCACCTTCGACCCGGCGCGGGCGCTCGGCGCGAACAGCGCGAACGGTGCCGGCGGCGCCGCCGCGCTGCGGGCGACCCGGCTCGCCGGGGCGGTACCGCTGGTACGCCGACGCGGCGCCCGTCTCTACGTGCTGACCCCGGTCCGGGACGAGTCCGGCCGGCTGATGATCTCCGTCGTGCCGGTGACCCCCGGCCGGGTCACCGCCCGGCTCAACCAAAAGCTCCGCCATACGCTCCGCCGCCGCTGACCGGCGTGCGTGCCGACGGACGGCGCCCGACGTCGTCGGTCCGATCAGCGGACGGAAACCCGCTGGTCAACCGCTCCGGTCCGGGGTAGAAAACCGGGTGACCACCTGGACCCTGACCCCGGAAGCCGTCGACACTCCCGACGCGACCCGACTGCGCCGCGACTACTACGCCGACGTGGCCGGCAGCTACTGGCTGCGGCCCGCCACCGAGGCCGAGGTCGAGCAGGGCCTGGCCGGTGACGACGCCCCACTGCTCACCCCGCCGACCGGCCAGTTCGTCGTCGGCCGGTACGCCGGCCAACCCGCCGCCTGCGGCGGGTTCCTGATGCTGGACGCCGAACGCGCCGAACTGACCCGGGTCTACGTCCGTCCCGCCTTCCGCGGCCGGGGCGGCGGTGCGCTGCTGCTGGCGGTGCTGGAGGAGCAGGCCCGACTCGCCGGTGCCCGCCGGATGGTGCTCAACACCCGACTCGACCTGACCGACGCCCGCGCCCTCTACCTCCGGCACGGCTACGTCGAGATCCCGGCCTACCGCACCGGCCCCTACGTCGAGGTCTGCTACGGCCGCGAACTCAGCGGCGCCCCGGCCCGGTAGTCCGTCCGCTGACCGTGCCCGAGCCAGCTGTCCCGTCCGCTGACCGTGCCCGAGCCAGCCTGTTCCGTCCGCTGACCGTGCCCGAGCCAGCTGTCCCGTCCGCTGACCGTGCCCCGGCAGGACCGGAGGTCCCGGCCCGGGACGGGACCTTGGTCCCGGACACAGGGGCGCTGCGCCCCGGGTGCCACGGCGTCGACCGGCGGAGAGTAGGTGGTGTCAGAACGACGGTGACCCGGAGGCAACGATGACCACCCGACACAGCACCCACCCCCCGACCGACACGGTGTCGACCCCGCTGGAGCGGGCCGTCTCCCCCGGCGCGATGCTCAGCCACACCGGCGCCCGGGCCCTCGCCGTGCTCCGCATCTCGACCGGCTTCGTCTTCCTCTGGGCCTTCCTCGACAAGACGTTCGGCCTCGGCTACTCGACCCCGGCCGCGAAGGCGTGGATCAACGGCGGATCACCGACCAAGGGCTTCCTCGCCTCGGTCTCGGTCGGACCGTTCGAGTCGGTCGCGCACGCCGTCGCCGGCACCTGGTGGGCCAACACGCTGTTCATGGTCGGCATGCTCGCGGTCGGCGTCGCGCTGATCGCCGGCATCGGGCTGCGGGTCGCCGCCGTCTCCGGCGCGCTGATCATGGTGCTGATGTGGTTCGCCGAGTTCCCGCTCGCCCAGCACACCAGCACCGGCGAGCCGACCGGCTCCACCAACCCGCTGGTCGACTACCACATCGTCTACGCGGTCGCGGCGATCGTCCTCGCCGCGACGTACTCCGGACACACCTGGGGACTGGGTCGAGTGTGGGCGCGACTGCCCTTCGTACAGCGGCACCGCTGGATGATCTGAACACGGCCGGGCCGCCCAGGTGGCCGGCCCGCGACTCCCCAGCCGCTTCGGCGGACCGCAACCCCCCGCGGTCCGCCGAAACTCTGTGTTCGGCCAGTTCGCCGGCTCAGCCGAGCGCGGTGGCGAGTTCGTCGTACGTCGGGGCGAGCCGGTGCAGCGTGTCGGCCGTAGAGGCCGGGGCACCGGCCATCACGTCGTACTGGAGGCTGCCGACCATGACAGCCGGGTGGCGGCCCCGAACTCGCCGGGCAGCAGCAACTCCGGATCGTCCACCGGAGCAGCCCGGTCCCTTCCCCAGGGGCGAGGTCGACCCGCTGGTACGACGTCCCGGCTAGGGCACGTCGTAGGCGAGCAGCGGGGTGTTGTCGTACCGGAGCAGTTCCAGCCGGACCAGTTCGGAGCGGGTGAACCGGGTCACCCCGGTGAAGGTGGCGTCGTCGCCGGGGGCGGCGAGCCAGGAGCCGACCTGCTCGGTCTCGCCGTTCGGTCCGTGCGCCACCAGCCGGAAGGTGTACGCCTTCGTGTAGTCGGCCGTCTCGGCGTACTGGCAGCGCATCGTCACCACGGTGCCCCACCGGGTCCCGTCGAAGCCGATCTCGGCGGTGACCGGAACCCCGCCCCGCACCGGTTCCATCGCCACCATCCGCACCTCGACGCCGGTGCCGGAGCCACCGCCGGTCAGCGGCCCGGCCGCACCGAACCCGGCCAGCGCGGCCAGTGCGGCTGCGGCCGCCACCACCCCGGCGACCCGGAACCGGGTGAGACGTCGGTCCCGACGGCGCCGCTCCCGGGCCGCGTCGAGCAGCTTCGGCAGCTGCTCCTCCTGGTTCGGCGGGGTGGCGATCCGGTCGAGGTTGGCCGGGTCCAACCGACCCAGCAACCCCGGCAGGACGGCGATCTCGGCGACCGCCTCCCGGCAGGGCGGGCAGACGGCGAGATGCCGTTCGTAGGCGGCGCGTTCGGTGGGCGAGAGGGCACCGAGCACGTACGCGCCATCGTCATGGGCGTGTTCGCACCGCATCACCCGGTCACCCCCATCTCGGCCAGTATCAAACGTAGAGATCGCAGCGCGTAGTGCGTCCGCGACTTGACGGTGCCGGGCGGGATGCCCAGCCGGGCGGCCGCCTCGGTCACCGAACGGCCCTGGTAGAAGCACTCCACCAGCACCTCCCGGTGCGACGCGGAGAGTCGGTTGAGCGCCTCCGCGACCGTCCAGGCCTCCACCGCGCGGTCGGCCTCGTCGACCACCGGCGGCGGCTCGGGAAGATCGTCGGTGACCACCTCGCCGACCCGGGAGCCGCGTTTGCGCCAGGCGTCGATGGCGAGGTTGCGGGCGATGGTGAACAGCCAGGCCCGGACCGGGCCACGGCCGGGGTCCATCGCCTCCGGATGGCGCCAGGCCCGGAGCAGGGTCTCCTGCACCAGGTCCTCGGCCCGCTGGCGGTCACCGTTCATCAGCCGCAGCGCGTGCCCGAGCAGCGCCTCGGCGTGCTCGGAGTGCATGGCGCGCAGCAACTCCGCGTCCTGGTCGCCGATGGTGTCACCTCGCCTCCGCGCCGCCCGGCAGAACCGGCCCCGGCTGTTGTGCCCCGAACCGACGCCGGCCCGGGCACAACCCGCCCCCGCCCGTTCCCACGGACCCTACGGCCGAGCGGTTCAACACCGAACGGCCGAACCTGCGCGGACTGGGACCTTGTTCACTTCCGCTTCACCCGCGGGCCGGGCTGCGATCACGCCGCCCTCCTAGCGTCCGGCTGACATCCGCCCGCGTTTCCCCGACTCCGGCCGGGTGGATTCCCCCCGATCAGCAGAGAGGCTCGAAAACGATGAGCGAGAGACCCCGCCTGCTTCCCCTGCTCGGCCCGGCCGGCCACGGCAGCCGCAGCGCCATGACCTGCATGTACCGCTGCGGCAACGCCTGCGACCACCCGGTGCCGAACGAGTCGGACAACCCGTACTTCGGGGACGTCGTGAACGGTGAGGTGACCCGGCGGGGCGTGGTCCGGGCCGGCGCGGTCGGTGCCCTGGTGCTCGGCTTCGGCGGTGCCGCCGCCGGCGCGCTGGCCGGCTCGCCCGCGCTGGCCGCCCCCGGCAACGCCACCCCGGGCGGCGCCACCCCGGGCGGCGCCATCCCGGTGGTGCCGGAGGTGGACAGCTTCACCCCGTCCCGGCACGGCTCCGGCAACGGGGCGCTCACCTTCAAGCCGATCCCGCCGAACAAGCTCGACACCCTGGTCGTGCCGAACGGGTACGACCACTCGGTGGTGATCCGCTGGGGTGACCCGGTGCTGCCCGGCGCACCCCGCCTCGACGTGCACCGGCAGAGCCCGTCCCGGCAGTCGCAGCAGTTCGGCTACAACAACGACTTCGTCGGCGTACTGCCGCTGGACCGTCGGGGCGAGCGGGCGCTGCTGGTGGTGAACCACGAGTACACCAACGAGAACCTGATGTTCCCGAACTTCACCACCTTCGACGCGATGAGCGTCGAGCAGATCCGGACCGCGATGGCGGCGCACGGGCTCAGCGTGGTGGAGCTGGAGCGGGTCGACGACACCGGGCAGTGGAAGCCGGTCCGGAAGGGCCGACTGCCGTACAACCGGCGGATCACCGCGCACGAGACGCGCTTCGGATTCACCGGCCCGGCAGCCGGCTCGGCGTGGCTGCGGACCAAGGCCGACCCGCAGGGCCGGACCGCGATCGGCACCCTGAACAACTGCGCCGGCGGGATCACCCCGTGGGGCACGGTCCTGTCCGGTGAGGAGAACTTCAACCAGTACTTCGTCGGCGGCGACGGCGTCCCGGAGACACTGAAGCCGAAGCTGGCCCGGTACGGGATCAGCACCACCGCCCGGTACCCCGCCGACAGCCGGAAGTGGGAGCGGGCCGACGAGCGCTTCGACCTGGCGAAGCACCCGAACGAGGCGCACCGGTTCGGCTGGATCGTCGAGGTCGACCCGTTCGACCCGGAGAGCACCCCGCGCAAGCACACCGCGCTGGGCCGGTTCAAGCACGAGGGCGCGAACGTCATCGTGGCGCGCGACGGGCACGTCGTGGCGTACATGGGCGACGACGAGCGGTTCGACTACCTGTACAAGTTCGTCTCGGACCGCAAGTTCATGAAGGGCGACTCCCGGGCCGCCCGACAGAACAACCTGAGCCTGCTCGAGTCCGGCACCCTGTACGTCGCCAAACTCGACCAGACCAGCGCCGACGAGATCGACGGTTCGGGCAAGGTGCCGGCCGACGGCGCCTTCAACGGCCGCGGCAGGTGGATCAAGCTGGTCCGGGGCAGCACGTCGTACGTCCCGGGGATGACCGCGGCGGACGTGCTCACCTTCACCCGGCTCGCCGGTGACGCGGTCGGGGCCACCAAGATGGACCGCCCGGAGGACGTCGAGCCGAGCCACCTGACCGGCAAGGTGTACGTGGCGCTGACCAACAACACCAACCGGGGTGTCGGCAGCAACCCGAAGCCGGACGAGGCGAACCCGCGGACCAACAACAAGCACGGGCACGTGCTGGAGCTGGTCGAGGACCGGGGCGACAACACCGCGGAGACGTTCGCCTGGTCGGTGCCGATCGTCTGCGGCGACCCGACCGACCCGTCGACGTTCTTCGCCGGCTACGACAAGACGAAGGTGTCGCCGATCTCGTGCCCGGACAACGTGGCGTTCGACGGCTCCGGCAACCTCTGGATCTCCACCGACGGCAACGCGTTGGGCAGCAACGACGGGCTCTTCGCCACCGCGGTCGAGGGTCCGGAGCGCGGCCACCTGAAGCAGTTCCTCACCGTGCCGGTCGGTGCCGAGACGTGCGGACCGTTCATCACCACGGACAACCGTTCGGTCTTCGTGGCGGTCCAGCACCCGGGTGAGATCACCGGCGCCTCGCTGGAGAACCCCGCCTCGAACTGGCCGGACGGGGACTTCGCCAAGCCGGGCGTGGTGGTCACCTGGCGGCTCGACGGCGGTGTGGTCGGCAGCTGACCCACCCCGACCCGTACCTCCGGCCTCCGGTCACCCCGTCGCGGCGGGTGGCCGGAGGCCGTTGTCGTACCCGGATCCGGCCCACTCCGGTCGCGCCGGCCGGTGCCCGGGTTCGAGGCCCGGTGCCGGGTCGTGACCGGCCGCCGGCGGGTCAGAGCTCG
Organism: Plantactinospora sp. B5E13; assembly: GCF_039871775.1. Classification (NCBI taxonomy): domain Bacteria; kingdom Bacillati; phylum Actinomycetota; class Actinomycetes; order Micromonosporales; family Micromonosporaceae; genus Plantactinospora; species Plantactinospora sp. B5E13. The sequence goes on along the minus strand of NZ_JBDPLT010000037.1, from coordinate 28,670 downwards.
GTGGCGAGGCCGTCGGCGACGGCGCGGGCCACCGCGAGCAGCTTCGCCCGGACCACCCGGGCCGAGGTCATCATCTCGGCCGCCGGTAGCGCGCAGGCCAACACCGTCCGCCGCTCCATGTCCTTGTCCGGCGCCACCAGTACGGCCGCACAGGCGACCCCGGACCGGAACTGGCCCAGCTCCAGCTGCATCCCCCGGCGTTCCCCGGCGGCCAGGTCGGCCTCGAAGGCGTCGGCGGCGGTCAGGGTCTGCTGGGTGAACGGCCGCATCCCGTACTCCCGCAGGTAGCGGAACCGCTGTTCGGGGGTGAGGGTGGCGAGCAGCGCCTTGCCGAGCGCGGTCGCGTGGGCGCCCTCGTCGAAGCCGGGCACCAGGTCCTCCAGGTACGGCGACCGGGGCCCTTCGGCGAGTGCGGTGACCGCCACCTGCCCGCCGACGAACCGACCCAGGTAGTGGCTGTACCCGGTCTCCGAGGCGGCCCGCCGGAGCGACTCGCCGACCGCCGGTGGCCCCCGGAACGCGGTCACCAGTTCGCGGTACCGGTCGGCCACCTCCAATCCGACGATGTACGTGCCGTCCTCGCGTCTGATCACGTAGCCCTCGTACGCGAGTGTGCGCACCAGGTGGTACGTGGTCGCGACCGTCAACTCGCAACGCCGGGCAATCTGCTTCACGGTCAGACCCTTCGGTGCCCGTCCGACCGCCTCAAGCACGCGCAGGGCGCGCGACACGCTGCGGATCAGGTCCGAAGGTTCCGCCAAGGGGTCGCGCACAACCACCTCCGCCGCCGGGGACTTACAGAATATGAAAAACCGGGCGCCAACGAAATGCCCGTTCGGATCGAGGATGCCAGATCTACAGCGACCGTGCGTGCACCGACCGACACGATCGGTTCATACGGGCGGCTCGCGTAGGCTCGTCGCAAATGGCCGAATTACCTCTCACTTCTCCGCCTCCCGCCCCCTTCGCCCACCCCACCCGCACCGTCCTCGGCGCCACCGCCACCACCATCGCCTGCGTCCTGCCGGTCTTCCTGGTCGGTGGGCTCGCCGTACAACTCGGTGCCGAACTCAGGTTCTCGCCGGCCGGGCTCGGCCTCGCCGTCGCCGTCTACTTCGGCGTCAGCGCGCTCGCCTCCGTCCCGTCCGGCGCCCTCGTCGAGCGGTACGGCCCGGTCCTGGTCGCCCGGGCCGGCATCCTGCTCGCCGCGACCACCACCCTCGCGATCGCCGTCCTGGCCCGCTCCTACGCCACCCTGGTCGGCCTGCTCGCGATCGGCGCCGGCGCGAACGCGCTCGGCCAACTCGCCAGCAACACGGCACTGGCCCGGGGCGTACCGCCCGGCCGGCAGGGCCTCTCCTTCGGCATCAAACAGTCCGCCATCCCGACCGCCACCCTGCTCGCCGGTGCCGCCGTACCAGCCGTGGCGCTGACCGTCGGCTGGCGCTGGGCGTTTGTCCTGGCCGCCGGGCTGGCCGTGGCCACCCTGCCGCTGGTACCCGTCGACCGGAGGCCGGTCGCCCGGGCGACCCGGCAGCGGGGCGGTCGGCCCACCGGGGCGCTGGTCCTCCTCGGCGCCGCCGCCACCCTCGCCGCCGCCTCCGCCAACGCCCTCGGCACCTTTGTCGTCGACTCGGCGGTGGCCCGGGGCCTCTCCCCCGCGGTCGCCGGCCTGGTGCTCACCCTCGGCGGCGCGCTCTGCCTGCTCGGCCGGGTCGGCACCGGCTGGTGGGCCGACCGCCGCGCCGGCGGCCACGTCGCGGTCATCGCCGGCATGCTGGTCGTCGGCGCCGGCGGGCTGGCCCTGCTCACCCTCGCCGGAACCGTGCCGCTCGTCGTCGGCGTCACCCTCGGCTTCGGCATCGGCTGGGCCTGGCCCGGACTGCTGAACTTCGCGGTGGTCCGGCTCCACCCGCAGGCACCGGCCGCCGCCACCTCGATCACCCAGACCGGGGTGTACGCCGGCGGCTGCCTCGGCCCGCTCGGGCTCGGCACGATCGCCGGCCACCTCGACTACCCGACGATGTGGCTCACCGCCGCGGCGGCGATGCTGCTGGCCGCCACCCTCATGCTGCTCGGCCGGCGAACGGGAGGGAGGGTCAATACACCTCCTGCGTCACCACCGCCCGGCTGAAGTCACCCGCCCGGAACGCCTCGGTGGGGATCGAGAAGTACAGCGTCGGGATCTCGGACGGACCGTCGCAGAGCTTCAACAGATGGGTGTGGTCGTCCTGCCAGCTCCCGACCGAGCCGAGTTCGCCGACCGGCCACCCGAACGTCGAGGCGCCCGACGCCTCGCCCAGCTCCGGACAGGAGGTGTAGAACTCCTCGATCGCGTCGGCCACCGCGACCGGGTGTTCGTCGCCGAAGTCGATGCGCTGTACCGCCTCGCCCCACACGTCCGGCATGGTCAGCAGCGGTACCGCGCGGATCGGCACCCGGTCGAAGAGGGCGGCGTCCCCCGCCGGGGTCGGCACCGGCACGGCCCGCGCCGGGTCGGCCGGCACGACCCGCAGCCAGCGCGGATCGTCGAAGTCCATCCCCGGCGGGTACGGCACACCCTTCGCCGGTTCGAGCCCGAAGATGTTCAGCAGCCCGACCCGTCGGGGCAGGTGTTCGCCGAGCCAGTCCGCCAACGCGTCGGTGTCCAGCACGGCGAGCAGGCTCAACGGGAAGCCGTCGTACTCCGGCCACGGGGCGCCCGGGTCGAGCAGCGCCGGCCCGCCGAACGCGCACCGACCGGTGGTGTTGTCGCCGGTCGCCGGCCGCAGGTCGAATCCGGGCCGGGCCAGCGCGGCCAGCCGTACGCCCGCCGGTTCGCCGAACCGTGCGACGCAGGCGTTCCGGAGCCGGTCCAGTGCGCTTCGGAGATCCACGCCGACATCCCAGCACGGCGCTCCCGCCCCGGCGTCGGCAGGGGGCCCGTCCTCACACCTCAGCTGGTGCGGTCGGCCATGTAGTCACAGAGGCTTTCCAGGGCCCGCCGTGGGGCACCGTCCGGCAGCGGGGCGAGCCGGGCGCGGGCTTCCTCGGTGTAGCTGCGGACCGTCTCCCAGGAGCGTTTCATCGCCGGCGACTCCCGCAGCAGGCCGAGCGCCTCGGCGTGCAGCGCGTCGTCGGTGACCGGGCCCTGGGCGAGGATCTCCCGCAGCCGCACCGAGGCGGCGTCGCCGTCGTCGGCGGCGAGCGCGTACAACACCGGCAGGGTGGGCACCCCCTCCCGCAGGTCGGTGCCGGGGGTCTTGCCCGACTGCACCGACTCGGAGGCGATGTCCAGCAGGTCGTCGGAGAGCTGGAAGGCCATGCCGATGGTCTCGCCGTACCCGGCCAGCGCCTCGGTGTACGCCGCCGGGGCGCCGCCGAACATGCCGCCGAAGCGTACCGAGGTGGCGATCAGCGAGCCGGTCTTCTCGGCGATGACGTCCAGGTAGTGCGCGACCGGGTCGACGCCGGCCCGCGGCCCGACCGTCTCGGCGATCTGGCCGTGCACCAGCCGGGCGAAGGCCCGGGCCTGCAACCGGACCGCCTCGGTGCCGAGATCGGCGGCGATGTCCGCGGCCCGGGCGAAGAGGAAGTCGCCGACCAGGATCGCGACGGAGTTCGTCCACCGCGAGTTGGCGCTCGGCGTGCCCCGCCGCACCGCGGCCTCGTCCATCACGTCGTCGTGGTAGAGGGTCGCCAGGTGGGTGAGCTCCATCACCACCGCCGCCGGCACCACCTGGGCGGCGTCCGGATCCCCGAACTGCGCGCCGAGCGCGACCAGCAGCGGCCGGAACCGCTTGCCGCCGGCGTCCAGCAGATGCCGGGCGGCCTCGGTCACCAACGGGTCGGCGCTGGTGACATTGGCGCGCAGCGAGGTCTCCACCGCACCGAGCACCCGGGTCACCGAAGCCTCGACCTGTGCGTCGACGAGGTCGATCCCGAGCGCCGTCAAACCGTCAGCCGTTCCCCCCACGCCCTCAACCATGCCACACGGTTCGGCGATCACCTGGTGCGGGGATGCCGGCGGTGACGTCGCGGGCGCGGGGGAACCGGTCATCGACCCACGAACTCCGCGGCGCCGTTGGCAAGGTCCAGCAGCGGCGCCGGGGCGACCCCGAGCACCAGGGTGGCGAGCACACCGATCATCAGCGCCGCGGTGGTCAGCCCGCCCGGCAGCGAGACGGTCGGGGTGTTGTCACCCGGCTCGGAGAGCCACATCATCACGACCACCCGCAGGTACGGGAAGGCGAGGATCATGCTGGTCAGCACACCGGCGATCACCAGCCAGGACTGTCCGGCGTCCAGCGCCGCCCCGAACACCGCGAACTTGCTGGTGAAGCCGCTGGTCAGCGGAATACCGGCGAAGGCCAGCAGGACAAAGGTGAACAGGCCGGCGTAGAGCGGCGAGCGGCGGCCCAGCCCGGCCCACCGGGACAGGTGGGTGGCCTCGCCGTCGGCGTCCCGGACCAGGGTCACCACACCGAACGCGGCGAGCACCGAGAAGCCGTACGCGACCAGGTAGAACATCGTGCTGGATAGCCCGTCCCGGGACAGCGCCAGAACGCCGACCAGCAGGTAGCCGGCGTTCGCCACCGACGAGTACGCGAGCAACCGCTTGATGTCGGTCTGGGTGACCGCCAGCACCGCGCCGACCAGCATGGTCAGTACGGCGATCACGCCGAGGATCGGCTTGAAGTCCCAGTTCGCGCCGAAGAACGCGACGTAGAGGACCCGGAGCAGACCGCCGAACGCGGCGACCTTGGTGCAGGCCGCCATGAAGGCGGTGATCGGGGTCGGCGCGCCCTGGTAGACGTCCGGGGTCCAGACGTGGAACGGCGCCGCCGCGATCTTGAACAGCAGGCCGATGGCGAGCAGCGACAGCCCGGCGAGCAGCAGGATCGGGCTGGCCGACGAGTTGCCGACCGCGTCCCGGATGGTCTGGAAGTCGACCCCGCCGCCCTGGTTGCCGGACCCGACCGTGTAGCCGTAGACCAGCGCCATGCCGAACAGGAAGAACGCCGAGGCGTACGAGCCGAGCAGGAAGTACTTCAGCGCCGCCTCCTGGCTCAGCAGCCGCCGGCGGCGGGCCAGCGCGCAGAGCAGGTAGAGCGGCAGCGAGAACGCCTCCAGGGCGATGAACATCGTCAGCAGGTCGTTCGCCGCGACGAAGAGCAGCATGCCGGAGACGGCGAACAGGGTCAGCGGGTAGACCTCGGTCAGCCCGCCCTCCTTTTCGGCCTGCCGGCTGTCCTCCGGCGACCCGACGGTGACCGCGGCGTGCGCCACGAAGGCACCGCCCCGCTGCACCGTACGTTCCCCGATGAGCAGCAGCGAGATGCCGGCCAGCACCAGGATCGCGCCCTGCAGGAAGAGCGTCGGCCCGTCGACCGCGACCGCGCCGCCGATGGTGACCTGCCGCTTGTCGGCGTTCAGTACCACCATCACCACCGCGGCGACCACGGCGAGCAGGCCGAGGACAAGCTGCACCAGATGCCGCCGGGCCCGCGGGACGAACGCCTCGACGAGGACGCCGAGCAGGGACGCCCCGAAGAGGATCAGCATCGGCGCGAGTGCCGCGTAGTCGATCGCCGGAAGCTTGAAGTCCATTATCGGACCTTCCTTACGTTCGCGACTGGGAGCCGTACGACAGCACCCGACGTGCGGAGGCGGCTCACCGGTGTGCCTCCTGGACGGTGCCCACGGTCGGAGCCGGGTCCTGGGTGTTGAGGTCCTGCTCCATGGTGGCCTGGACGGCGGGGTTGATGACGTCGGTGACCGGCTTCGGGTAGAAGCCGAGGACCAGCAGGAGCGCGATCAGCGGGGCGACCACGACCTTCTCCCGTACCGACAGGTCCCGGCGCATCCCCTCGACCCCGGTCAACGCCGGGTTCAGGGTGCCCTGGGTGGTGCGCTGCACCATCCACAGCACGTACGCGGCGGCCAGGATGATGCCGGCGGTGGCGATGATCGCCACCGGCTTGTTCACCGTGTACGTCCCGATCAGCACCAGGAACTCGGAGACAAACGGCGCCGTACCGGGCAGCGCCAGCGAGGCGAGACCGGCGAAGAAGAACACCCCGGCCAGCACCGGGACGAGCTTGCCCGCACCACCGAAGTCGCTGATCAGCGCGGACCCGCGCCGGGCGACCAGCATGCCGACCACCAGGAAGAGCAGGCCGGTGGCCAGACCGTGGTTGACCATGTAGAGGACCGCGCCGCTGCCGGCCTGGCTGGTGAAGGCGAAGATGCCGACGCCGATGAACCCGAAGTGCGCGATCGAGGTGTACGACACCAGCCGCTTCAGGTCGTTCTGGCCGACCGCGAGCAGTGCCGCGTAGATGATCCCGACCAGCGCCAGGGCGATCGCCCACGGGGCGAACCACTTCGACGCCTCGGGGAACAGCGGCAGGCAGTACCGCAGGATGCCGAAGGTGCCGACCTTGTCCATCACGCCGACCAGCAGCGCGGCCGAGCCGGCCGGGGCGGCGCCACCGGCGTCCGGCAGCCAGGTGTGGAACGGGAAGAACGGCGCCTTGATCGCGAACGCCACGAAGAAGCCGAGGAAGAGCCAGCGCTCGGTGCCGGTGGAGATGTCGATCTGGGTCAGCGCCTGCCAGTCGAAGGTCTTGCCCCCGACCGCCCAGAGGCCGATCACCGCGGCCAGCATGAACAGACCGCCGACCAGCGAGTAGAGGAAGAACTTCACTGCGGCGTACTGGCGCTGGTGGCCGCCGTAGCTGCCGATGAGGAAGTACATCGGCACCAGCATGACCTCGAAGAACACGTAGAACAGGAAGACGTCGGCGGCGGCGAAGACGCCGATCATCGTGCTCTCCAGGAAGAGCAGCAGCGCGAAGTAGACCGGAACCGACCGCTTCAGGTTGTCCGCGTCGTGCCAGGAGGCCAGGATCACCAGCGGTACGAGCAGCGCGATCAGCGCCAGCATCACCAGGGCGATGCCGTCCGCGGCGAAGGTGAAGTTCACCCCCCAGCGCGGAATCCAGGAGTACGACTCGCGCAACTGCATCCGGTCGCCGCCGGCGTCGAACGCGAACCACATGAAGACCGCGAGCACCAGGACGGCGAGCGACCAGCCGAGCGCGATGCGCTTGGCGAGTTCACCCCGGCTGGCCGGCAGGAACACCAGCACCAGACCGCCGACCAGCGGTGCGACGGTGAGCACCGAGAGGAAGGGGAAGTCGGACATTATTCGGCCTTACCTCCGTCGTCAGTGCCCGGCCGGAAAACTCCGGCCGGCCGGATCGGCGTAGCCGGTCGGGTCAGGTGGGTCACGCGAACCACCCCGCCTGCACGGCCAGGAACGCCGCCACCACCAGCAGGGCGCCGGTCAGAATGGACGTCGCGTACGACCGGACGAAACCGGTCTGCAGCCGGCGCAGTCGGCCGGATCCGCCACCGACCGCGGCGGCGAGCCCGTTGACCAGCCCGTCGACGCCCCGATTGTCGAGGAAGACAAGCGCCCGGGTGAGGAAGATGCCCGGCTTCTCGAAGACCGCGACGTTGAACGCGTCGGTGTACAGGTTGCGCCGGGCCGCGGTCACCAGTACGCCGGCCGGCTGCTCCTGCGGGGCGGTGCCGTTGCGGAACAACACCCAGGCCAGTCCGGCACCGAGCACGGTGAGGGCGAGCGACAGCACGGTGATCACGGTGTGCGAAAGCACCGGCTCGTGGTGCTCACCGTGTCCGAGCACCGGCGTCAGCCACTGGGCGACCGGGCTCTTCATCAGGAAGCCGGCGACCACCGAGCCGAGACCGAGCAGGATCAGCGGCACGGTCATCAACAGCGGGGATTCGTGCGGGTGGTGGATGTCCTCGGTCCACCGCTTCGGGCCGTGGAAGGTGAGGACGAAGAGCCGGGTCATGTAGAAGGCGGTCAGTCCGGCGCCGAGCAGTGCGGCACCGCCGTAGAGCCAGGCGGTCCAGCCCTCGCGGGCGAACGCCTCGACGATGATCGGCTCCTTGGTGAAGTAGCCGGAGAACGGGAACATGCCGATGATCGCCAGCCAGCCGAGGCCGAAGGTGACCCAGGTGATCCGCATGTACTTCGCCAACCCGCCGAAGCGGCGGATGTCGACCTGGTCGTTCATGCCGTGCATGACCGAGCCGGCGCCGAGGAACATGTTGGCCTTGAAGAAGCCGTGCGCCAGCAGGTGGATGATGGCCAGCGCGTACGCCCCGCCGCCGAGCCCGACGCCGAGGAACATGTAGCCGATCTGGCTCACCGTCGACCAGGCCAGGACCCGCTTGATGTCGTCCTTGGCGGCGCCGATGATGCAGCCCATCAGCAGGGTCAGCGCGCCGACGCTGACCACCACGGTCTGCAGCGTCGGGTCGAGCGAGAAGATCGGGTTGGACCGGGCGATCAGGTAGACGCCGGCGGTCACCATCGTCGCGGCGTGGATCAGCGCGGAGACCGGGGTGGGGCCCTCCATCGCGTCCGGCAACCAGGCCTGCAGCGGGAACTGGCCGGACTTGCCGGCCGCACCGAGCAGCAGCAGCAGGCCCATCACCAGGACGGTGCCGCCGGCCAGCGCGCCCGCGCCGTTGAAGACGTCGGCGTACTGGGTGCTGCCCAGGGTGGCGAACATGATGAAGATGGCGATCGCCAGGCCGGCGTCACCGACCCGGTTCATCAGGAAAGCCTTCTTGCCGGCGGTGGCCGCGCTCGGCCGGTCCTGCCAGAACGAGATCAGCAGGTACGACGCGACACCGACGCCCTCCCAGCCGACGTAGAGCATCACGTAGTTGTTGCCGAGCACCAGCAGCAGCATCGCGGCGACGAAGAGGTTGAAGAACCCGAAGAACCGTCGCCGGCCGGCGTCGTGGCGCATGTACTCGACCGCGTACAGGTGGATCAGGAAGCCCACCCCGGTGATCAGCAGGACGAAGACCGCGGCCAGCGGGTCGAAGAGCAGGCCGAAGTCGACGTGCAGGTCGCCGACGGTGATGAACTCCCAGAGGCTGCGCTCGACCGAGCGGTTCTCCAGGCCGCGCAGCTGGAAGAAGTAGGTCAGGCCGAGCACGAAGGCGACACCGACGCTGGCGACGCCGAGCCAGTGCCCCCACCGGTCCGCCCGCCGGCCGAGCAGCAGGAGGATCGCCGCGCTGACCAGCGGGATCGCCACCAGCAGCCACACGCTGCCCAACAACCCCGTGGCCTGGGCGTACTCCACAGTATGTTCCACTGGTGGGCCCCTCTTAGTACTTCAACAGGTTGGCGTCGTCGACGCTCGCCGAGCGCCGAGTCCGGAAGATCGTCATGATGATGGCCAGCCCGACCACAACCTCGGCGGCGGCCACCACCATGACGAAGAACGCCATGATCTGACCGTTCAGGTCGCCGTTGATCCGGCTGAACGTGACCAGCGCCAGGTTGGCCGCGTTGAGCATCAGCTCGATGCACATGAAGAGGACGATCGCGTTGCGCCGGACCAGCACCCCGAGCGCGCCGATGGTGAAGAGCACCGAGGCGAGGATCAGGTAGTGGGTCGGCGAAACCGAGAAGAAGTCCGACATGTTATTTCTCCGTCCCCTTCAGCGCGATCTCCTCGTCGGCCAGTTCACGCTGCGGCAGGATCTGCGGAACGCTCCGCTCGGTCACCGCGCCGTCGGGCAGCCGGGCCGGGGTGGCGACCGAGGACGAGGTGGCGTAGACGCCGGGGCCGGGCTTCGGGCCGGGGTAGTTGCCGGGCCGGAACCGGGCCTTCATCGTCGCCACCTGGTCCATCCGGTCCTGGCGGCGCCGCTCGACGTGGGCCAGCACCATCGCGCCGACCGCGGCGGTGATCAGCAGCGCCGAGGTGATCTCGAACGCGAAGACGTACTTCGTGAAGAGCAGCGTCGCGATTCCCTGCACGTTGCCGTTCGCGTTCGCCTGCTCCAGGCCGACGGCGTCGGACTGGCCGATGGCCCGCCACAGGCCGGTGGCGACCAGGGTGCCGAAGCCGAGGCCGAGCACGATCGCCGCGACCCGCTGCCCGCGCAGCGTCTCGATCAGCGAGTCCGTGGCGTCCCGGCCGACCAGCATCAGCACGAACAGGAAGAGCATCATGATCGCGCCGGTGTAGACGATGATCTGCACCATGCCGATGAACGGTCCGGCCTGCAGCACGTAGAAGACGCCGAGGCAGAGCATCGTCAGCACCAGCCAGAGCGCCGAGTGCACCGCGTTGCGCGCCCAGACCATGCCGAGCGCGCCGATCAGGGCGAGCGGGGCGAGGATCCAGAAGGTCACCTGTTCCCCGCCGGTCACCCCGCCGGCGGCGGCGAGCACCGTCTGTGTCGTCATGACGCCTTCTCTCCGGCGGCAGCCGTACCGGCGGCCGGTCCCGAGCCGTCCACGGCGGTGTTGTCCGCCCAGGGTGCGCGCTCCGCGCCGGCCGAGGTGCCCGGGTTGGTGAGTGCGCCGATGTAGTAGTCCTTCTCGGTGTCACCGAGTCGCATCGGGTGCGGCGGCTGCTCCATCCCGGGCAGCAGCGGCGCCAGCAGCTGCTCCTTGGTGAAGATCAGGTCCTGCCGGCTGTCCCGGGCCAGTTCGTACTCGTTGCTCATGGTGAGCGAGCGGGTCGGGCAGGCCTCGATGCAGAGTCCGCAGAAGATGCACCGGGCGTAGTTGATCTGGTACGTCTTCGCGTACCGCTCGCCCGGGGAGAAGCGCTGCTCCTCGGTGTTGTCGCCACCCTCGACGTAGATCGCGTCCGCCGGGCAGGCCCAGGCGCACAGCTCACAGCCGATGCACTTCTCCAGCCCGTCCGGGTGCCGGTTGAGGATGTGCCGCCCGTGGTAGCGCGGCGCCGAGACCGGCGGCTTGAACGGATAGTCGGTGGTGACGACCTTCTTGAACATGTGCGAGAAGGTGACCCCGAAGCCCTTGAACGTTCCGGTGATCGCGCCCACGTCACACCTCCTTCTCGTCGGAGCCGGTACCGGCGCCCACGCTCGCGGGCTCGCCCTCGACCGCGTTCGCCGGCTCGCGTTCGGCGACCGCACGCTTCATCCGAGGACTCGGCGGCACCTGCAGATCCATCGGCGGCAGCGGGAAGCTGCCCGTCGGGCGCCGGTTCACCTGTTCCTGCAGCGTCCGCTTCGGCGGCTGCGGCCTGCTCGGCCAGAGCAGCGAGACCAGCAGCACGGTCAGCACCGTCCCGGCGGCGATCAGGGCCTTGGTGGTGGTGCCGAGGTCTTCCTTCTGCAGGGTGCGGATGCCGGCCAGGACCAGGATCCAGACCAGGTTGATCGGCAGCAGCACCTTCCAGCCGAGCCGCATGAACTGGTCGTACCGGAGCCGGGGCAGGGTGCCGCGCAGCCAGATGAACACGAAGACCAGCGCGATGACCTTGCCCATGAACCAGAGCAGCGGCCACCAGCCGGAGTTCGCCCCCTCCCAGAGGGTGATCGGGTACGGCGCCCGCCAGCCGCCGAGGAAGAGCGTCACGGTGACCGCCGACATGGTCACCATGGCGACGTACTCGGAGAGCATGAAGAGCGCGAACTTCAGCGAGCTGTACTCGGTCATGAAGCCCGCGACCAGCTCCGACTCCGCCTCGGGCAGGTCGAACGGCGCCCGGTTCGTCTCACCGACGGTGGAGATGAAGAAGATGACGAAGCTCGGCAGCAGCAGGATGGCGTACCAGCCGGGGGCGGGCAGGTCGACGCCGGCGATGTTCAGCCGGGTGCCGTCCCCCTGGGCCGCGACGATCCCGCTTGTCGACATGGTGCCGGCGGTCATGAAGACCGCGACGATGGACAGACCCATCGCCACCTCGTACGAGATCATCTGCGCCGTCGACCGGAGACCACCGAGCAGCGGGTACGTCGAACCGGACGCCCACCCGCCGAGCACGATGCCGTAGACGCCCATCGAGGAGCAGGCCAGCAGCACCAGCACCGCCACCGAGACGTCGGTGACCTGCAGTGGCGTCCGCTCACCGAAGATGCTCACCATCGGGCCGAACGGCACCACCGACAGCGCGGTGACCGCGCTGATCACCGAGATGGTCGGGGCGAAGAAGTAGACGACCTTGTCCGCCGCCTTCGGGAGGATGTCCTCCTTGAAGGCCATCTTGAGACCGTCGGCGAGGGTCTGCAGCAGGCCGAACGGGCCGATCTGGTTCAGACCGGGACGCTGGGCCATCCGGGCCACCACGCGCCGCTCGAACCAGACGCCGAGCAGGGTCGCCAGCACCGCGAAGACAAACGCCCCGACGACCTTGATCAGGACCAGCCACCACGGATCCCTGCCGAAGTCCTGCAGCGTCGGATCCTGGGCGAGGTAGGTGAGTCCGCTCACCGGGCTTCCCCTCTGTTCGCGACTACACGTCTCACTGGAGGCCTCCAGCAGCGTTCAGCAGCGGTGCCGTATCGGTGGCGACCGGGCCGGCGGCACCGGCGGTCAGCCGGACAACCGCACCGGAGGTCACCCCGAGGCTGCGCCGTACGGTCGCGCCGGGCGAGTTGGTGGGCAGCCAGACCACCCCGTCCGGCATATCGGTGATCGCCACCGGCAGGGTGAGCGCGCCCCGGTCCGTGCCGACCGTGACCGCGTCGCCGTCGGCGACACCGAGCGCCTCCGCGGTGCCCTTGCCGAGCCGGACCAGCGACGGCCGGGCCGTACCGCCGAGGTGCGGATCGCCCTCGATCAGCGTGCCGTTGTCGACCAGCTGGTGCCAGGTGGCCAGGACCGCCTCGCCGGCACCGGGCCGGACCGGTTCGGCCGGCGCCACCGCCGGGGCAGCGGTCCGGGTGGCCCGGGTCGGCGGCAACGCGCCGAGTTCCCGGCGGACGCTGAACACGTCGCCGGTGCCGAGCCGCACGTCGAGCTGGGCGGCGATCGCGTCCAGCACCCGGGCGTCGGTCATCGCCGCGGTGTTCAGGACCGCGTCGAAGGTACGCAGCCGGCCCTCCCAGTCCAGGAAGCTGCCGGGCTTCTCCACCACCGGGGCGACCGGGAAGACCACGTCCGCGCGACGGGTCACCGCGGTGTGCCGCAGCTCCAGGCTGACCAGGAACGGCACCGTCTCCAGCGCCTCGTCGGCCAGTCTCGGGTCGGCCAGGTCGGCTGGGTCGACCCCGGCCACCACCAGCGCGCCGAGGCCGCCGGACGCGGCGGCGGCGAGGATGCCGTCGGTGTCCCGGCCGGGCGCGCTCGGGATGACCCCGGCCGCCAGGTCCCAGAGCTCGGCCAGCTCGGCCCGGGCCGCCGGGTCGGTGACCGGCCGGCCGCCGGGGAGCAGGTTCGGCAGCAGACCCGCGTCGACCGCGCCGCGGTCGCCGGCCCGCCGGGGCACCCAGGCCAGCTTGGCCCCGGTGGTCTCGGCCAGCTCGGCGGCGGCGGAGAGCCCACCGGCCACCGTGCCGAGCCGCTCGCCGACCAGCAGCACCGCGCCCGGCTGGCGCAGCGCCTCGGCGACCGTCGGATCCTCGGCCAGCAGCCGGGCCTCGTCGCCGGGGACCGCGGTCAGCACCGTCGCACCGAGCTTGACCAGGCCCCGGCTGGCGAACGGCGCCAGCGCCAGCACCTTGAGACGCTTGTTGGTGTACGCCTTGCGCAGCCGCAGGAAGAGGATCGGGCACTCCTCCTCCGGCTCCAGTCCGGCGATCACCACGACCGGCGCGTTCTCCACGTCGGCGTAGCTGACATCGGTGGTGCCGGCGACCGTGCTGGCCAGGAACTGGGCCTCCTCGGCGGAGACCGGCCGGGCCCGGAAGTCGACGTCGTTGCTGTGCAGCGCCACCCGGGCGAACTTGGCGTAGGCGTACGCGTCCTCGACGGTGAGCCGGCCGCCGGTCAGTACGCCGACACCGGAACCCGCGTCCCGGGCGTCGCGCAGCTTCTCGGCGGTGTACGCCAGCGCCTCGCTCCAGGAGGCCTCGCGCAGCTCACCGGTACGGCGGTCACGCAGCAGCGGCGTGGTGACCCGCTCGTTGGCGGTGGCGTACCGGAAGCCCCAGCGGCCCTTGTCGCAGTTCCACTCCTCGTTCACCGCCGGGTCGTCGCCGGCCAGCCGGCGCATCACCTTGCCGCGCCGGTGGTCGGTGCGCTGGGCGCAGCCGGCCGAGCAGTGCTCGCAGACGCTCGGGGTGGAGACCAGGTCGAACGGGCGGGCCCGGAACCGGTACTGGGCACCGGTCAGCGCGCCGACCGGGCAGATCTGCACCGTGTTGCCGGAGAAGTAGGAGTTGAACGGGACGTCGCCCTCGTCGCCCTCCTCGCCGCCGTAGACCTCGTCCCGGTAGACGTTGATCTCCTCGGCGCTCGACCGGTTCATCAGGTCGATGAACTTGTCACCGGCGATCTCCTCGGAGAACCGGGTGCAGCGCTGGCAGAGCACGCAGCGCTCGCGGTCCAGCAGCACCTGGGTGGAGATCGGGAGCGGCTTCGGGTACTCCCGCTTCTGCTCCTGGAACCGGCTGTCGGTGCGGCCGGTCGACATCGCCTGGTTCTGCAGCGGGCACTCACCGCCCTTGTCACACATCGGGCAGTCGAGCGGGTGGTTGATCAGCAGCAGCTCCATGATGCCCTGCTGCGCCTTCGCGGCGACCGGGGAGCTGAGCTGGGTCCGGACCACCATGCCCTCGGCCACCGTCTGGGTGCAGGAGGCGACCGGCTTGCGCTGCCCCTCCACCTCGACCAGACACTGCCGGCAGGCGCCGGCCGGCGCGAGCAGCGGGTGGTCGCAGAACCGCGGGATCTCGATGCCCAACTGCTCGGCGACCCGGATCAGCAGCGCGCCCTTCGGCGCGGTGACCTCGATGCCGTCGATGGTGAGCGTGACGGTGTCGGCCTTCTTAGCAACGTCCGTCATGAGGGCCGCCCCTCCTTCGCGAGTGCGGGCATCAGTGCGCCCCTACCAGGGTCTTCTCCGACAGCTTCGGCGCCGTCCGGCCCTCGATGTAGTCGAGGTAGTCCTGCTTGAAGTACTGCAGCGAGGAGGTCACCGGGCTGGTCGCGCCGTCACCGAGACCGCAGAACGAGCGGCCGAGGATGTTGTCGCAGGTGTCCAGCAGGGTGTCCAGGTCCTGGTGGGTGCCCTGGCCGGCCAGGATCCGCCGGTAGGTGCGGACCATCCAGTAGTTGCCCTCCCGGCACGGCGTGCACTTTCCGCACGACTCGTGGTGGTAGAACTCCAGCCACCGGTAGGTGGCGTAGACCGGGCAGTCCTGGTCGGAGAAGATCTGCGTGGCGGTGGTGCCGAGGATCGACCCGGCCGCCGCCACCCCCTCGAAGTCCAGCGGCACGTCGAGGTGGTCCGCGGTCAGCAGCGGGGTCGACGAGCCACCCGGTGTCCAGAACCGCAGGTTGTGGCCGGGCTGCATGCCACCGGCCAGCTCGATCAGCTCCCGCAGCGTGATGCCGAGGCCGCACTCGTACTGGCCGGGGTTGTTGATCCGGCCGGAGAGCGAGTAGATCATCGGGCCGGAGGACTTCTCCGTGCCCATGGTCTTCCACCAGGCGGCGCCACCGAGCACGATGTACGGCACGCTGGCGATCGTCCCGACGTTGTTGACCACCGTCGGGGAGGCGTACAGGCCGGCGACCGCCGGGAACGGCGGACGGAGCCGGGGCTGACCCCGGAAGCCCTCCAGCGAGTCGAGCAGCGCCGTCTCCTCGCCGCAGATGTACGCCCCGGCGCCGCTGTGCACCACCAGCTCCAGGTCGAAACCGGAGCCGAGGATGTTGCGGCCGAGGTAGCCCTTGGCGTACGCCTCGTCGACCGCGTTGCGCAGCCGGCGGGCGGCGTGCACCGCCTCGCCCCGGATGTAGATGTAGGCGCGGTTGGCCCGGATCGCGTACGACGCGATGATGACCCCCTCGACCAGCGAGTGCGGGTCGTGGGTCATCAACGGCAGGTCCTTGCAGGTGCCCGGCTCGCCCTCGTCGGCGTTGACCACCAGATAATGAGGTTTGCCGTCACCCTGCGGGATGAAGCCCCACTTCAGACCGGTCGGGAAGCCGGCGCCTCCCCGGCCGCGCAGGCCGGAGTCCTTGACCAGCTGGATCAGGTCGTCCGGGTGCGCGGCGAGCGCCTTGCGCAGCGCCGCGTAGCCGTCGAGCCGCTCGTAGACGTCGAGCCGCCAGGCGTCCGGCGACAGCCAGCGCTTGGTGAGGACCGGGGTCAGCTTCTCCAGCGTCTCCCGGCGCGGCGTGGTGCTCATTTGGCCTCCTTGAGCGCCTGCTCCTGGGGCTTCGGTGCGTCACCGGCGGGCTTGCGGTCGCTGGCCGGCCTGTTGGCCCCGGCACCGGCCGCCTCGGCCGGTGCGCTGTCGGCCGGGGCCTTGATCGGGGTGTTCGGGTCGAAGCCGGCCACCGAGATGCCGTGCTGCTGGGCCAGGCGCAGGCCGCGCAGCGTCGGGTCACCGGCGGCGCCGTCGGCCACCGCCTCCGGGCGCGGGTCGGCGAAGCCGGCGAGCTGCAGCGACATCTCCTTGAGGGTGCAGAGCCGACCGCCCCGGGCCGGTTGCGGCCGGCCACCGGCCCGCAGCTCGTTGACCAGCGCGACCGCGGTGTCCGGGTCGACCTGGTCGAAGAAGTCGTAGTTGACGGTCAGCACCGGGCCGTAGTCGCAGGCCGCCAGACACTCGGCGTGCTCCAGGGTGACCTTGCCGTCCGGGGTGGTCTCGTCGTGCCCGACCCCGAGGTGCTCGCTGAGCGTGTCGTAGACCTGCTGGCCGCCGAGCACGTTGCACATCGTGTTGGTGCAGACACTGACCAGCCAGTCACCGGTGGGCCGGCGCTTGTACATGGTGTAGAAGCTGGCCACCGCGCCGACCTGCGCCTTGTTCAGGCTGAGGACCTGGGCGCAGAACTCGACGCCGGCCGGGGAGACGTACCCCTCCTCGGACTGGACCAGGTGCAGCAGCGGCAGCAGCGCCGAGCGGGACCGGTCCGCCGGATAGCGGGCGATGATCTCCTTCGCCCGTTCCGACAGCTTCTCCACCAGGTCCTCGGCACGGTCCACACTGCTCCGCGGCGCCGGCACGTTGCCGGGCCCGGACGCCGACGCGCCGTTGAGCTGAGTCTCGGTCATTAGCGATCACACCCACCCATCACCGGGTCCAGCGACGCGCCGCCCGCGATCACGTCGGCGATCAGGCCGCCCTCGGCCATCGCCGGCAGGGCCTGCAGGTTGACGAAGCTGGGCTCGCGGTAGTGCACCCGGTACGGCCGGGTGCCCCCGTCGGAGACGGCGTGCACGCCCAGCTCGCCGCGGGGCGACTCGATGCCGACGTAGACCTGGCCCGGTGGCACCCGGAAGCCCTCGGTGACCAGCTTGAAGTGGTGGATCAGCGACTCCATCGACTGACCCATGATCTTGGCGACGTGCTCCAGCGAGTTGCCCATGCCGTCGACCCCGATGGCGAGCTGCGCCGGCCAGGAGATCTTCTTGTCGGCGACCATGATCGGGCCGGGGCGGAGCCGGTCCAGCGCCTGCTCGACGATCTTCAGCGACTCCCGCATCTCGGCCATCCGGACCAGGTAGCGGCCCCAGACGTCACCGGACTCGGTGGTCGGCACGTCGAACTCGTAGTTCTCGTAGCCGCAGTACGGCATCGTCTTGCGGATGTCCCAGGCGAGCCCGGCGGAGCGCAGCACCGGCCCGGTGACGCCGAGCGCCACGCAGCCGGTCACGTCCAGCACCGCCACGTTCTGCGTCCGCTCCAGCCAGATCGGCTGGCCGGAGAGCATGTCCTCGTATTCCTTCAGCTTCTTCGGCAGCAGCTTCAGGAACTCGCGGATCTTGACGATCGCCTCGTCCGGGACGTCCTGCGCGACGCCGCCCGGGCGGACGTACGCCATGTTCATCCGCAGGCCGGTGATCAGCTCGAAGATCTCCAGGACGTACTCACGCTCGCGGAAGCCGTAGAGCATGACGTTGACCGCGCCGAGCTCCATCGCCGTGGTGGCGATCCAGACCAGGTGCGAGGAGATCCGGTTCAGCTCCATCATCAGCACCCGGATGGTGGTCGCCCGCTCGGTCACCTCGTCGGTGATGCCGAGCAGCTTCTCCACCGCCAGCGCGTACGCCGTCTCGTTGAACAGCGGCGACAGGTAGTCCATCCGGGTGACGAAGGTGCTGCCCTGCACCCAGTTGCGGTACTCGAGGTTCTTCTCGATCCCGGTGTGCAGGTAGCCGACCACCGCCCGCGCCTCGCGGACGGTCTCGCCCTCCAGCTCCAGGATCAGCCGGAGCACGCCGTGCGTCGACGGGTGCTGCGGACCCATGTTGACGACGAGCCGCTCGTCGTTGATCGGGTCGTGCCCGCTGACCACCTGGTCCCAGTCCCCACCGGTGACGGTGAAGACCCGGCCCTCGGTGGTCTCCCGGGACTCGGCGTAGCTCGGGTTCGGTGCGCTGCTCACTGGTACGACCTCCGCTGGTCCGGCGGTGGAATCTGGGCGCCCTTGTACTCGACCGGGACGCCGCCGAGCGGGTAGTCCTTGCGCTGCGGGTGACCCTCCCAGTCGTCCGGCATCAGGATCCGGGTCAGGCTGGGGTGGCCGTCGAAGACCACGCCGAACATGTCGTAGGCCTCCCGCTCCTGCCAGTCGGCGGTCGGGTAGACGGCGGTGACACTCGGCACGTGCGGCGCGTCGGCCGGCACCGCGACCTCCAGCCGGACCTGACGCCGGAAGGTCATCGAGGTCAGCTGGTAGACGACGTGCAGCCGTCGGGCGTCGCTGCCGAGGTAGTCCACCCCGGAGACCGAGGAGCAGAGTTCGAACCGCAGCGCGGCGTCGTCCCGCATCACCTGGCAGACCTCGGCGATCCGCTCCGGGCGTACGTGCAGGGTCAGCTCGCCCCGGTCGACCACGACCTTCTCGATCGCGTCCGCGAAGCCCGGGTACGCCTCCTCCAGCGCGTCGTGGACCTCGTCGAAGTAGCCGCCGAACGGCCGGGGGCTGTCCTCGACGGTGACCCGCTGCCGGACGAGTCCGCCGAAGCCGGAGGTGTCGCCGGAGCCGTGGATGCCGAACATGCCGCGGCCGGCCCGGCTGGCCGGCGGGTACTCCGCCGGGGCGCCGCTGGTCGCGCCGACCGGCGGCCGGGCCACCGGCACGCCGCCGCCCGGCTGCTCGCTGGGCCGGTTCGGCGTGGCGCCGTTCTTACCGGAGTCACTCACCGACCCGACCCCCCTACCAGGTGGTTCTGCGCCTTCATCCAGTTCTCGATCCGCAGCTGCTCCTCACGGCCCTCGGCGACGGCCCGGGTCCACTCGGCCCGCCGGGCCTTGTCGTTGCGGTACGACGAGGGCATCGAGCCCGGCGCCACCAGCGGTACGTCACCACGGGCCCGACGCGCCTCGAGCATCTTGCGGCCGTTCGGGCCGAGCGGCTCGTGGCCGATCTTCTCGCGCAGCTTGAGAACGGCGTCGATCAGCATCTCGGGCCGGGGCGGGCAGCCGGGCAGGTACATGTCGACCGGTACGACGTGGTCGACGCCCTGCACGATGGCGTAGTTGTTGAACATGCCGCCGCTGCTGGCGCAGACGCCCATCGAGAGCACCCAGCGCGGTTCCGCCATCTGGTCGTAGATCTGCCGGAGCACCGGGGCCATCTTCTGGCTGACCCGGCCGGCGACGATCATCAGGTCGGCCTGCCGGGGCGAGGCGCGGAAGACCTCCATGCCCCACCGACCCATGTCGTAGTGCGAGCCGCCGGCGGCCATCATCTCGATGGCGCAGCAGGCCAGGCCGAAGGTGGCGCCCCAGAACGACGACTTGCGGGACCAGTTGACCAGTTTCTCCACCGAGGTCAGCAGGATGCCGGCCGGGAGTTTTTCCTCGATACCCATCTGACGACCTCCCTCAGTCCCAGTCCAGGCCGCCGCGGCGCCAGACGTAGGCGTACGCGACGAAGACCGCGACGATGAACAGCACCATCTCCACGAAGGCGAAGGTCCCCAGCACGTCGAAGGAGACCGCCCACGGATACAGGAAGATGATCTCGATGTCGAAGACGATGAACAGCATCGCCGTCAGGTAGAACTTGATCGGGAACCGGCCGCCGCCGACCGGCTGCGGGCTCGGCTCGATGCCGCACTCGTACGCTTCGAGCTTGGCCTTGTTGTAGCGCCGGGGGCCGGCGAGGCGCGCGGACGCGACGGAGAAGAGCGCGAAGCCCGCGGCGAGGGCGAACAGCCCGATGATGGGTACGTACGGCGAGAGCGACATCGTTTTCCCCTGCTCGTCCTTCCCGGCCCTCGGTCAATGCCAAATTCACACTATTCACAGTCCTCCGGGCGACGCTGCCCGGGGTGCCGCTGACACCCGCGAGGTGCGGGTCCGGCGGCGGTCTACACGGCCGGAGCCGCCTTTGCCATCGCGTTGATGACCCGGTCCATGGCGTCCCCGCCACGCGGGTCGGTCAGGTTGGCCATCAACTTGAGTACGAACCGCATCAGGGTCGGATGCGGCATGCCGTGCCTGGTCGCGAGCCGCATGACCTGCGGGTTGCCGATCAGCTTCACGAAGATGTTGCCGAGCCGGTAGTAGCCGCCGTAGCGCAGCTTCAGTTCGGTCGGGTACCCGGCCAGCGCCCGTTCCCGCTCGGCGCCGACCGGTCGGGCCAGCGCCTGCACCGCCACCTCGGCGGCGAGTTCACCGGACTCCATCGCGTACGCGATGCCCTCGCCGTTGAACGGGTTGACCATGCCGCCGGAGTCGCCGACCAGCAGCACGCCCCGGGTGTAGTGCGGTACCCGGTTGAAGCCCATCGGCAGCGCGGCGCCGAGGATCGGGCCGTCCGCGTTCGCCTCGTCGGCGAGGCCCCAGTCCTCCGGGGTGTTGCCGAGCCAGTCGGTCAGCAGGCGGCGGTAGTTCGTCTTGCCGAAGCTCGGCGACGAGTTCAGCGCGCCGAGGCCGACGTTGACCCGGCCGTCGCCCATGCCGAAGATCCAGCCGTAGCCGGGCAGCAGCTTGTCCGGGTGTTCCCGGCTGCGCAGCTCCAGCCAGGACTCCAGGTAGTCGTCCTGGTGCTTGACCGGCGACCGGTAGTAGCGGCGGACCGCGACGCCCATCGGCCGGTCGTCCCGCTTGGTCAGACCGAGCGCGAGCGGCAGCCGCCCGGAGACCCCGTCGGCGGCGACGACCAGCGGCGCGTGGAACGTCGCCGGGGCCTTGTCCGGGCCGACCTCGGCGGTGACCCCGATCGACCGGCCGGTCTCGTCGAGGACCGGGCCGGTGACGGTGACCCCGGTGCGCAGCGTCGCGCCGGCCTCGACGGCACGCTTGGCGAGCAGGTCGTCGAAGTCGAGTCGAGTTCGGACCAGACCGTAGTTGGGGAAGCTGGCCAGGTCGGGCCAGTCCAGTTCGAGCCGGATCCCGCCGCCGATCACCCGCAGGCCGCGGTTGCGCAGCCAGCCGGCCTCGGTCGAGGTGTCGATGCCGAGTTTGACGAGTTGCTTGACCGCGCGTGGGGTGAGCCCGTCGCCGCAGACCTTCTCGCGGGGGAACTCGGTCTTCTCCAGCAGCAGCACCCTGACCCCGTGCCGGGCCAGGTGGTAGGCGGTGGTGGAACCACCGGGACCGGCGCCGACGACGATGACATCCGCGTCGTGTTCGACTGCGGCCATCTGCGCCTCCCCTGCCGGTCGCTCGTGAAATGCTTCACAAGCTTGTTTCGGGGAGGAGTCTAAGACCGCGACAAGGTCGGCGCCCGGTTAGGTGACCCTAACCTGTCGAGGTAGGCGTGGTGGCTACCTTCCGACGTACCCGACAGTCTCGGTCCGCGTCACGTCGCGTCGTCCACTGTGGCCGCCGGAGGGCCGGCATCACGTGCGACGACCGGTCCGGGTCAGGTGCGGTCGTCGCCGTCGCGCTGCTGCGGCCGGCTCCGCTGGGTGGGCCCACGGCGCAGCGGACCCGGGGTGACCGGCCCCGGTTCCGCCGGATGCGGGTCGGTCGGCCCGGGCTCCACCGGATGCGGATCGGCGGGTCGGGGCTCGACCGGATGTGGACCGGCGGGCGCGGGGCGCTCGGGATGCGGATCCGCCGGGCCGGGACGGCCGGGCTGTGGATCGGTCGGGCGCGGTTCGACCGGGTGCGGCGACGGCGGGTACGGCTGGGCCGGGTGCGGTTCGACGGGATGCCCGTTGGTCGTCGCCGCCGGACGGATGTCGGCGCCCCGGTCCAGGTCACCACCGTCTGCCGCCGGACCCCGACCACGGCGCAGTTCGCTGTCGTACGGCAACTGTTCCCGCAGCGCGCCGCCGCTGACCCGGTCCAGTGCGGCGAGCACGTCGGAGACGACGGTGCGCACAGTGGCCGGATCCGGCCCGGCCAGCTCCCGCAGCTGGGCGATCAGCTCGGCGGCCTCCGCCTCGGCTTCCGCGCCCGTGGTCGCCGGCCCCACCGGTGACCCGCCGCGGTCGTTCGGCTCCGTGCCGTCGGTCCGCCGGTCTGCCCCCGTCATGGGCGCAGCCTACGGGGTCAAACCCGGCTATGCGGATCAAACTGGCCAAAGACCTTTACCACCGGAAGGCCACAATCGACCGACAGTCGCTGTGGTGACGACGCCAGGAAAGATGAATCCGAGAACGTCTTCCGGTCACGGCCGGACGGCACGGTGCAGGGCGACCACCCCGCCGGTCAGGTTCCGCCAGGCCACCCGCTCCCAGCCGGCGTCGACGATCCGGGCCGCCAGGCCGGCCTGGTCCGGCCAGGCCCGGATCGACTCGGCGAGGTAGACGTACGCGTCGGGGTTGCTGGCCACCGCCCGGGCCACCGTCGGCAACGAACGCATCAGGTAGGACAGGTAGACGGTCCGGAAGGCCGGGTTGGTCGGCGTACTGAACTCGCAGACCACGAGCCGGCCGCCGGGCCGGGTCACCCGGGCCATCTCCCGCAGCGCCGCCGTCGGGTCGACCACGTTACGCAGCGCGAACGAGATGGTCACCGCGTCGAAGGACCGGTCGGGGAAGGGCAGCCGCAGCGCGTCCCCGGCCAGCAGCGGCACCTCGGGGCGTACCCGTCGGCCGGCCCGGAGCATGCCGATCGACAGGTCCATGCCGACCGCGTACGCCCCGGAGGTGGCGAGTTCGGCGGTGGAGACACCGGTACCCGCGCCCACGTCGAGCACCCGGTCACCGGGGTTCAGCTCCAGGGCGGCCAGGGTCAGTCGACGCCAACGCCGGTCCTGGCCGAACGAGATGACGGTGTTGGTCAGGTCGTACCGGGACGCCACCTGGTCGAACATCGCCGCGACCTCGTGCGGCTGCTTGTCCAGGCTGGCGCGCCGTCCAGACGGAGTACGGGTCACGTCGCGAGTCTGCCAGCCCCGGACACACCGAGGGCGAGGTGGTCACCCACCCCGCCCTCGATGCCGTGCGTTATGTGAACGGTCCTCGCGGACCGGTAAGGAACGACCGTCAGGCGTCCGACTTCTCGTCGCCCGGGGTCACCAGGACCACCCGGCGCCGCCGGCTGGCCACGAACATCAGCGCTCCGGCGAGCACCACGGCGGCTCCGATCCCGCCGAGCAGGCCGGCCTGCACACCGGTGACCGGCAGGCCACCGCCGTCACCCTCGCCGGCACCGCCACCACCGCCGTTGCCGGCGCCGTTGGAGACAACGACCGCGAAGCCGTCCGAGTTGTCGCTCGCGTCGACCTCGGTCACCCCGGCCGCCTTGGCGCTGACCATGGTGACGAGGTGTCGACGAAGATCGTCAACGACTCCGGGGTCCCGGTGTCGTTGTTGGTGACCTTGACCCACCCTTCCTTGTCCGGAGCGTTGGCGGCCAGCCGGGTTCCGGCGACCGAGAGTTCCAGGTCTGTCCCGGCACCGGCGGCGTACGACGGCGCCCCGGCCACGGCCACGGCGCCGACCTCGAGCAGCGCGGCGCCACCGGCCCTGAGCAGGGCAGCACGTACTGGCTTCACGAAGATGACGCTCTCCCCCGCAGAAAGATCGGAAGTACGAGCCGGGACGTTATCCCGTCCCACGGACGAGGCGCGACACTCTTGACGGAACCGTTATCGCCCGCCATACAAGGCGGAACTCAAGGAATGTCCGGAATTAATGGGCTTCGCGGCGACCCTTTCCCCGGGGCTCCCAGGACAACGGACAGAAATTCCATTCGCATCGACAGGGCGTGATCCACCATTCGGATGATCACCGGCAGCCGTCGCCGGCACCCAGCGCTCGCCTCCGGTCAACCGTTCGACGCGGAACCGGGCCGGATTCGGTGATCCTCAGCTGGCCGGCTGCGCCTCGACCAGCGGCAGCGCCCGGCCGACCCCGCCGCCGGGCAGGGCGATCGAGGAGAAGTGCGACACCACCCGGTCGTCGGTCGGGTCGTCGGCCGGGGTGTGGTGCACCCGCAGGTGTCGGTAGAGGGTGTCCCGCTGGGCCGGGATCCGGTCGGCGGACCGGATCATCCAGATCAGTTCGTGCAGGTTGGAGCGGTGCCGGGCACCGGCCGACGAGATGACGTTCTCCTCCAGCATGATCGAACCCAGGTCGTCGACCCCCATGTGCAGGGCGAGCTGGCCGACGTCCTTGCCGGTGGTGAGCCAGGATGCCTGCAGGTGCGGCACCGTCTCGAAGAAGAGCCGGGCCACCGCGATCAGCCGCAGGTACTCCGTGGTGGTCGCCTGGGTCCGGCCCTTGAGGTGGTTGTTCTCCGGCTGGTACGTCCACGGGATGAACGC
The DNA here is from genome assembly GCF_039871775.1 of Plantactinospora sp. B5E13. Lineage (NCBI taxonomy): Bacteria > Bacillati > Actinomycetota > Actinomycetes > Micromonosporales > Micromonosporaceae > Plantactinospora > Plantactinospora sp. B5E13. The sequence goes on along the minus strand of NZ_JBDPLT010000037.1, from coordinate 4,018 downwards.
CCGGAATCCCCGGGTACGGTCCTGCACGTCACGGATCATCCGCAGGTGCTCGATCCGCTCGGCGTTGGTCTCGCCGGTCCCCATCATCATGGTGGCGGTGGACTCGACGCCCTGCCGGTGCGCGAGTTCCATCACCTCCAGCCATCGGGCGCCGGACTCCTTCAACGGGGCGATCGCCTTGCGCGGCCGGTCCGGCAGCATCTCGGCGCCGGCGCCGGCGATCGAGTCCAGCCCGGCGGCCTTGATCCGGCTGATCGCCTCGTCCAGGCTGACCCCGGAGACCTTCGCCATGTGCAGGATCTCGCTCGGCCCGATCGAGTGGATCGCCAGCTGCGGGTACGCCCGCTTCACCGAGGAGAAGAGTTCCTCGTAGTACTCGACGCCGTACTCGGGGTGGTGGCCGCCCTGCAGCATCACCTGGGTCGCGCCCAGCTCGACCGCCTCGCCGCACCGGCGGAGGATCTCCTCGGTCGGGTGCGTCCAGCCCTCCTTGTGCTTCGGCGCCCGGAAGAAGGCGCAGAACTTGCAGGCGGTGACGCAGACGTTTGTGTAGTTGATGTTGCGGTCGATCAGGTACGTGACGATGTTGTCCGGGTACCGGCGCCGGCGTACCGCGTCGGCCGCCTCACCGAGGGCGTGGAAGGGCGCCTCGGTGTAGAGGAGCAGCGCCTCCTCGGGCGTGATCCGTCCGCCGTCCGCGCCGCGTTGCAGGATGTCGTCGATTTCCCGGCTCACCGTCACAATCCGAGCCTACGTCCCAGCCCCGGCCCGAACCCACCCTCACCCCCGCCGGTGTGACCCGCGCCGATCCCGCGCCGCGCCGAACACAGCCATGAGTCCGATACCCGATTCTCCGTAGACATTTATCGACGTCACCGAAAAGTGAGGCGGATCCATCGACACCCGGGGGCGGCGTCGTCATGCGCCGTCACGCGCTCATGGGCCGTGCGTTCCTGACCACCGCGGTCGCCGTGCTCCTGGTGGCCGGGCCAACTCGCCGTACCGGATCCGGGTCGGGCCGAACCCGCTCCGGCCGCCCCGAACCCCGGCCCGCGACCTCGCCACCTGGTTCGGCGACCCCGGACGAGGCAACGCAGGACGAGGCGGCGCAGGACCGGGCCGCGCAGCCGTCCCCGCGTACCGCGGTGATACCGCGGCTCGCCCAGGTGCCGCCGGTCGACCCGGCACCGGACTCGGTACAGGTCGCCCGGCGGCTGTCCGGCTGCCCCCGGACCGCACCTCCGATCTGGACATCCGCAAACTCCAGCCCCAGGTCACCTTGGCCCAGTTCGTCGACCCGGCGAACCCGGTTCGATGCGGCGACCATGTCGATGGCCGGCGTCCACCTCGATCTCGACATCGACCTGCTGCTCCGGATCGACAAGATCGTCGGGCCGGACTTCTTCACGCAGGACCTGACGCTGACCCGGTTGCATGACAGCGTCTACTACCATCGATACGATCTGCGCCAGCCCAGCATGGTGATGCTCGAGGTCAGCACCTGGGGCATCCCGCTGGCCGAGATCGTCCTGGCGATCTGGCCCGGCCAGGCGGAGAAGCCCCGCAACGGGGTGACAGTGCCCGGTGGCCGGCCGAGCGTGGTGACCATGCTCGACCCGGGAGACGACGTGGACGACGACAGCTTCGACCTGCTGGCGTACGCCGCCTGGCCCTTCGCCGGTGAGCACGCGCCGAGGCAGGAGAACACCGGCGACGGCGGGGCATGCTGACCGGCGGGCCGGCGACGGGCCGTCGGTGGGGCACCAGGCTGCTGGCCCTGGTGCTCGCCGGCGGCCTCGTCACGCCGCTCGGGGGCTGTTCCGGCGGCTGCACCGAGACCGTGCTTCAGGTGTCGCCGATCGAGGTCGACGACGTGGCCGCCCCGCTCACGGTCAGCGCCCGGCTGACCCGGGACGGCGAGCCGTTCGCCGGGGTCACGGTGAAGCTGGCAATGACGGTGGTGGGGCCGGGCAACGCGCACAGCGAGGCGCTGTTCCGCGCCACCACCGACGCCGACGGCCGGGCAAGCGTGACCCGGCCGGGCGGCGTTGCCCGGCTGTCGCCCACCAACCACCGGGTGACCGGATTCGCCGCCTACTTCGAGCCGATGAACAAGATCAAGGGGGTGCGCTACTGCTGGTCGAGCGTGTCGGCACCGATCACCTGCCGGACCGGTGCCGGTTCCGGCCCGTGCCCGGCCCGGACGCCGGCCTGAGGTCGCGCCACCCAGAGGGCGAGTTGTCCGGTGGTGCAGGGCGAACGGCGCGGTGACGGTGCGCCGATGCCCGTGCCGCCAGAGCCCGCCGAACCCAGCCGCTCGCTGCTCTGCGCCGACTACGGCGCACCCCTCGCCCGGCTCCGGCTCCGCGACGACGACCTCACTACATCGCGGAGGCTCGCGGCACGCCGATCAGCATGGTCGAGCACCACTCCGACATGCTGTACTGGCCTGCTGAACCAGCGCTTCCGTCCCGCCAGGGGAAAGATCGCACTACATCGGGGAAGTAGTGGCTTTCCTGGCGGGAGGATGCCACTTCTTCCCCGAAGTTGCGTCTGCCTGGCGGGTACGAACTCAGGTGGTACAGCTGCCGTTGTCCGGGTTGACACACTTCGCCCGGCTCCACAGCGTCTCGAAGTTGGCGTGGAAGTCGTCCCAGACGGTCGGGTGCTCGATCTTCACCAGCGTCTCGTCATGGTCCTGCAGCGCCGGCCCGGTGATGTTGTGCGAACCGGTGAAGACGACGCTGCGCCCGGGCACCCCGACGAAGGTGCCCCGGATGATGATGTTCTTGGAGTGCACGGTGACCACCCGGCCGTCGTAGTTGCTGGCCTCGGCGTCGTGGTACTTCTTCAGCGAGATGTTCGGCTGACCGTTGAGGGTGGCGTACGTGGTGCTGCCCATCGAGCCGTACACCACCCGGACCCGGCAGCCCATCCGGCCGATCCGACGCAGTTCGGTGGCGACCTCGGGGCGGGCGTTGGTGATCTGGGCGTGCGCCACGTCCACCGAGCAGCCCGGCTCGTACGCGGACACCTCGGCCAGCCGGTTCGCCAGGGTGTCACTGTCGGAGCGGGGCGAGTGGTAGACCGTGACCGCCGTGGTCGGTGACTTGTAGTAGCCGTTCGTGGCGTTGAAGTAGTTGTTGTTCTTGCGCTGGGCCCGCATGTCGTTGAAGTACGCGGTGAAGTGGTCGTACAGCTCGTAGTCCTCGTGCACGACCAGCGCGGTGTTGAAGAGGTTGTTCTGGGAGAAGGTCAGATTCTGCGAACTGACCACGACCACCCGCTTCATGGTGCCGCTGGTCGAGAACGTGAAGACCTTGTTGTGGTTGATCGAGTTGCTCTGGTTGCCGATACAGGCCGTCGACCCGGCCACCGTTGACGAGGTCCTGCCGCAGATCACCAGGTCGTCGAGGTTGGCCGCCCGGAGCACCTGCATCGCGGCGTTGTCCGCGCCGGTGTTCACCCCGCCGCCGGTCTCGTCCAGCACCACCCGGACGACCGCGCCCCGGGCCGCCGCCCGGGCCAGCGCCTCGGCCACCACCGGAGAACTCCAGCTGTACATCAGCCCCCGGACGTAGCCGCCCGACGGCACGCCGTCGGCGAGCCGGACCAGCTCGTCCTCGATCGCCCGGTCCCGGGTGCCGTCCTCGGCCGGCACGTTGAAGACCGTGTACGCCGGGAACGGGTCGGCGGCGGTGACGAACGCCCTGGCAGCGGTGCCGGCCGGAGTCGCCGCCGAGGCGGGCGGTCCACCCACCGCCACGCCCACCGCCAGGCACCCCGCCAGGACGACCCGGATCGGAGTACGCCGTGCCCGCAGACTCTCCATCCGCTCTTATTAGTCCAGATATGTCGATCAGGCAACATGCTCTCGAAGGTCTTTTTCATCTAGATGATTGAGTCCTAAATCTTTGCTGGTCAATGGTCGTACGCGATGAGTGATCGTGGGTTGGGTGCGCCGATGTTGGTGTTGTGCCAGATCACAGCGGCCAGAGCGAGGAGGCGCTGACCGACG